>JAUXWC010000218.1 GCA_030685025.1 Rhodoferax sp. | reverse complement strand
GTGGCTGGCCTTCGGAAAGATGGTTTGGGAGCTTCGTAACAACCATCCTATCAATCCTCTGGTCAGTCACCTCTTTTGCCTTCAAATTCAAATGCTTGCGCCTGTGACTTCATCGTCATGCGGCTTAAGTAAGTGCCATTCCTGTTAAGGCTGCGCTGTGACATGACGCCTCCGAATGAGGCTGCCCACCACCCGCAGGTTGAGCGGATAGGTGACCGCGAGTGCAACAAGGACAAGGACCCAATGCCAAGGCTCAAAGCCCGTTTGATCGAAGCGAACCGGGAAGTTTGTGGCCTCGACGAGCAAGGCAACTTCCACGGTAGCCAACCCCGCCGAAACGCCGCGACTCCACGTCGGAATCGGACGCGAGACAACAACTTGTTCGCGACGCCGGCCAGCGAGCCGCAGGAAGAACCCCAATGCGATGGCGCCGAGAACGACCGCCAGCATGGACTTACCGAGAATAGCGACAACGGCAGCGCCCGATCCCGACAGCGCAACGCCAGCGACATCGGCCGCGACCAAGAAACCACTCGCAATACGACGCTTGAGTGCCAACAACATTTCGTTCTGCAAGCCTTAACGCAATGTCCAGCGCAGTCGCCGCTCGTGATATTTTGAATTGCTCGATAAGCTGGACATCAAATCCTCCTGGAAGTGGCAAGGGGCCTGGCGCTTGACCAATTCTCCCGGTTTCGATGCAGGTACAAATTTTTCCGAGAAACCCCGCAGATGGTCGCCGATCAATTCTAGGCGCCGATTGCTCGCGCGCCATCCCCCAAAAGGGTGAACCTGCCAACCGGCCCTTGCCCCCTTTGCGAGCGGCGGGCGTGGATTGCCGCGCCACGCTCGCATGACGGCTGGTTGGGCCGCCGCAGGTTGGTCCAACGCAGGCCCGCTCCCTCCGCAAAATCAAACCAACAACGCATTCACCCGCTTCACATAAGCCGCCGGGTCCGCCGGCAGGCCGCCTTCGGCCAGCAGCGCCTGGTCGAACAGGATGTGGGCCAGGTCGTGGAAGTGCACCGAGCCGTCGAGCTTTTTCACCAGCGGGTGTTCGGCATTCACTTCCAGCACCGGTTTGACTTCCGGTGCGGTCTGGCCGGCTTGCTTGAGCATGCGGGCCAGTTGGGTGCTCATGCCGTCGTCCTTCACCACCAGGCAGGCCGGGCTGTCGACCAGGCGGGTGGTGACGCGAACGTCTTCGGCCTTGTCTTTCAGCGCTTCCTTCAGTTTGGCCAGCAGCGGCTTGAAGGCTTCGGCGGCCTCTTCGGCGGCCTTCTTCTCGGCTTCGTCTTGTAGTTTGCCCAGGTCCACCGCGCCCTTGGCCACGCTCTGCAGCGGCGTGCCGTCAAAGTCATGCAGGTAGTTGAGTGCCCACTCGTCGACGCGGTCGGTCATCAGCAGCACTTCGATGCCCTTCTTCTTGAACACTTCAAGCTGCGGGCTGTTCTTGGCGGCGGCCAGGGTGTCGGCGGTAATAAAGTAGATGGCTTCCTGGCCTTCTTTCATGCGGGCCTTGTAGTCGGCAAACCCCACACTCGCGGTGTCCGAGCTGGTGGAGGCAAAACGCAGCAACTTGGCCAGGCGCTCGCGGTTGCTGAAGTCTTCGCCCAGGCCTTCCTTGAGCACGGCGCCAAACTCCTGGTAGAACTTGCTGTACTTGCCGGCGTTCTTTTCCGCCTCGGCCGTTTCCTCTGCGCTCACCACATCGGTGACCCCTTCAGTGGTCGCATCAGCCCCGCCTTCCGCCGAGGGCGCCGCCGGTTTGTCGTGTTTGGCCAGGTCTTCCAGCATGCCCAATACCCGCTTGGTGCAGCCTTCGCGGATCGCCTTCACATCGCGGCTTTCCTGCAGCAGTTCACGCGAAACATTGAGCGGCAAATCGGCCGAGTCCACCACACCCTTGACGAAGCGCAGGTAGGTGGGCAGCAGCGCCTCGGCGTCATCCATGATGAAGACGCGTTTGACATAGAGCTTGACACCGGCCGACTTCTCGCGGTTGTACAAATCGAACGGGGCCTTGCTGGGGATGTAAAGCAGTTGCGTGTATTCGGTGCTGCCTTCCACGCGGTTGTGGGTGTGGGCCAGCGGCGCCTCAAAGTCGTGGCTGATCTGTTTGTAAAACTCGGTGTACTGCTCGGGGGTGATGTCCTTCTTGGCGCGGGCCCAGATGGCGTTGGCCTTGTTGACGGTTTCCCACTCGCCGGTTTTGACCATGGCGCCGGGTTGGCGGCCACCGTTCTCGTCGCTCGGGTTGATCAACTCGCCATCTTTCCACTCTTCCTTTTCCATCAGGATCGGCAGGCTGATGTGGTCGGAGTATTTGGCGATCACGCTCTTGATCTTCCAGGCGCTGGCATAGTCCAGCGCGTCGTCGCGCAGATGCAGCGTCACACTGGTGCCACGCGCCGCGCGCTCGATGGTTTCCACCTCAAAGTCGCCGGCGCCACCGCTGACCCAGCGCACGCCTTCGTTGGTCTTCATGCCGGCGCGGCGCGATTCGACGCTGATCTTGTCGGCCACGATGAAGCCAGAGTAAAAGCCCACGCCAAACTGGCCAATCAACTGCGAGTCGGCCTTCTGGTCGCCCGACAGCTTGGCCACGAAGTCCTTGGTGCCGCTCTTGGCAATGGTGCCCAGGTGCTCAATGGCCTCTTGCGCGCTCATGCCAATGCCGTTGTCGGTGATGGTCAGGGTCTTGGCGTCCTTGTCAAACGACACCCGCACTTCCAGATTGGGTGCGTCCTCATACAGGCCGCTGTCGTTGATGGCCTCGTAACGCAGCTTGTCGCAGGCGTCCGAGGCGTTGGAGATCAATTCCCGCAGGAAGATCTCCTTGTTGGAGTACAGCGAGTGCGTGACCAGATGCAGCAGTTGCGCTACTTCGGCTTGAAAGGAAAGGGTTTGCTTGCTCATGGGATTGGATCTGTCTTGAAGGTCGAAGGGATTCCACAGGCACCGGAGGTAACCTTGGTGAACCGACAATTATGGGCTAAGGCCCGGGATTTCAAGGGTCTGGGCCGATCAATGCGATCGCGTTCCGTGGCAAGTCCGGTTGGCTTGGCAGGATGGATTGCGGTTCGGGGGCCGCAACGACAGGGCGGCTATCTTGGCGCGGCCAGCGCCTGTAGCCCCACCAGGTCCAGATTGCGTGCCGCCGTGCTGACGGCGTGCGCAAATTGTTCGTTACCTGGTGGCCAACTTTCCAGCGCGGCGGCCCAGTCGATGATTTCCGAGACGCGCCCACCGGCGATCATGTGGCGCAGCCTGGCCAGTTCGGTGTCGTCGAGCCCATGCTGGTCCACCGGGGACGGGCTGGCCACTGCGCTCGGGTCGGGCTCGGTCTCCAGCCATTGCAGGGCAAGCAACTCGCCAATACGCTTCAACAGCTCGGCATGGTTCAGCGGCTTGAGCAATTGCGCCGAGTACGCCAGTTCGTCCGGGTACGATTCGGGTCGCTTTGGCGGCGCGGCGGAGATCAGAACCACCGGCACCTGGGGCCAGCGCTGAGCGACCGCTTGCAACACCATCCAGCCGTCGCCGTCGGCCATGAATTGGTCGGTCAACACCAGGTCAAAGGCCGCAGCGTCCGTCATGATCTCGACTGCCGCGCGGCCGCTGCCGGCCTCCAGCACAGCAAAGCCGCAGGCCTGTAACAGACCCATCAGCACCTGCCGGCTGGATGCTTCGTCGTCGACCACCAGGATGCGGCGCGCTGCCCCGTCGTAGCCCGTCGGGACCGCCCGGCCGGCGTTTTTCGAGTGCGTGGCGTTGTGGTCGGCGTCAGGCTCGGCACTCAACCAGAAGCGAAAGCAGGCCCCTTTGCCCGGCGCGCTTTCGAGCGTCAACTGGCCACCCATGGCTTGCACCAGTTGCCTGGAAATCGCCAGGCCCATGCCGGTGCCCTTGCCGCCGGCCAAGGCACTGGTGCTGCCACGCTCAAACGGCAGGAACACCCGGCTCTGATCCGCCAGCGCAATGCCTTCACCCGAGTCGGTCACCGCGAAATCCAGCCGCAGGCGACCGTCAGCCTGCACCGCCGTCGCGCACTCCAGGCGGATCCAGCCGCTCTGGGTGTGGCGCGCGGCATTGGCCAGCAGGTTGTCGAGCACCTGGCGCAGGCGGCCTTCGTCCAGCACAACGCCATTCATTGGTTCGCCGACGGTTAGCAGCGAGAATTGGTTCGCGTTGGCACTGGCCAGCACCTTGGCGTTCTGTGCCACGCCGTCCAGGAAGCCGGGCCAGTCAACCGGCTGCGGCTCGATGGTCAGTTTGCCGGCCACGCCGCGTGCCAGGTCCAGAATCTCGTCGATCATGCCCAGCAAGTGCCAACCACTTTGCTGAATGCTCGCCAGCCCCTGGGCCCACATGGCGTGTCCATGGGGCCGCGCCAACAATTGCGCATTGCCCAGAATCGTGTCCAGCGGAGTGCGCAGCTCGTGACTCATCTGGGTCAGGAAGGTGATCTTGGCGGCGTTGGCTTCTTTCCATCGCAGCTCGCTGGCCTTGAGTTCATCGTCCACACGCTTGCGCTCCGTGATATCGGAAAACAGGGCGATGTACTGCTGGACGACGCCTTGTGCGTCGCGCACCGCGCTGATGGTCAGCATCTCCGCAAACACCTCGCCATCCTTGCGCCGGTTCCAGATCTCGCCGTGCCAGGAGTCCTTCTCCAGCAAGTCGCGCCACATTGCCGCATAGAACGCCTGGTCCTGGCGGCCCGAGCGCAGCATGCGCGGGTTGCGGCCCAGCGCTTCGTCACGGTTGTAGCCGGTGACACGGGTGAAGGCATCGTTCACGTCGATGATGGTGCCATCCCGGCTGGTGATCACGATGGCCTCGCGCGCATGCGTGAACACGCCCGCGGCCAGGCGAAGCTGCTCGTCGGCCAGTCGGCGTTGCGAGATGTCGCGCAGGTAGGCGGTAAACAGGTCCTGGTCGTCCTGCCGGATCGAGGTAATGGTCAACTCCACCGGAAATTCGGACCCGTCGCGCCGCAGCGCCGTGATTTCGAAGCGTCGGTTCGTGATGTGCGACTGCCCGGTTTGCACAAAGCGCTCCAGCCCGCGGTCATGGGCCTGGCGATGCACCGGCGGGATCAGTGTCTCACTGACCAGGCGCCCCAGAATTTCGTCTTTCTTCCAGCCAAAGGTGGCCTCCGCGGCAGGGTTGAAATCGATCAAGCGGCCGGCCGAATCGATGCTGATGATGGCGTCCAGCGCCGAGTCGAGTGTGGCGCGCAAACGTGCCTCGCGTTCGCGCAGCGTGACTTGGCGCTGCTCCAGTGTCTTGATCAAGTGGTTGACGCCGCCAATGAGCTGGCCAATTTCGTCCAGACGCCCGATCGGCAGGGCTTGCAGCGGATGGTCGTCGTTCGACATGTTGGACAGGCGGTTGACAGTGGCCAGCATTGGCGAGAGTTGCCGCATGAGAACCCACCAGGTCAGGCCACCGGCTAACAGCGACAGGAACAGGGTGGCCAACAGCATGCGGCCTTGCATCGCGTAAATGGGTGCCAAAGCCTCTTGCGCGGGCAGCGCCGCAGCGACGAACCAGCCCGCCACCGGAATGCCTTTGGCCGCCGTCAACTCCTCGACGCCACGCGGGTTCAGGGCAATGCCATAGCCTTCGTACCCTTGCATGTAACGGTCATGCATGGCGTCCAGGCCCGCCGCGGGCGCCGCCGCCATGCCTTGGGCCTGGTCCGTGGCGCTGATGATCAGCCGGTGTTGTGGCGCGACAAGCAGATAGCGGCTGTTTTTGCCGAGCCGGTTCTCGATCACCTTGTCCAGGAAATTGGGCAAGCCCAGGCTGGTCACGGCCAGCAAGGCCCCGATCACCTGACCCTGCTGATCGTGTACGGGAACGGCCATGTAGAGTGCCGGGGCCTTGAGCTGCTTGCCCATGACGGGCGGGCTGATCATCGGCCGGCCTTGCTTGATCGCCTCGGCGATGAAGGCTCGGTCCGCGAAGTTGGCATCGACCCGATCGGCCCGGGAAGGAATGGCAGCCACTGTGGCGCCATCGCGGTCGGTGACGAAGGTGCCGGCGTTGAACATGTGCCTGAACACCGGGCGTTGCTCCAGCAGGGTTTGCAGGGCCGGCGCATGGGCCATCATGGCCGGGCTGATGTCCCTGGCAACCAACTCCATCGTGCTGAACCGATCATCGAGCTGCCGATTGATTTCGGCGGCGACGAAGGAGACCGCGGAGAACTGCTGTTCCCCCAGCAGGCGTTGCATGTCCTCGCGCAGCATCCGGCTGGCGTAGAGCGCCAGCAGCCCGATGCACACCACAAAGATGGCGAGCGTGAACAAGGCCACTCGGGTCTTCAGTGACACACGACGGGCGTGAGCAAGCAGTCGGCTTTTCATCGTCGTCGCCTCAGTCGGTCAACTCGTCGGGGTTGCCCGGTCCGCACGGGTGGTTGCAGGCCGCGCGAACCTCGGCGCGTAGATTGCGCGGGGGGCAAGCAAAGCGCTCGCGAAAAGCCTTTGCAAAGTGCGAGGGTGTGGCGTAGCCCATGTGGTCGGCAATCATCGCCAGCGGCGTGTCCGTGCTGGTCACGAGGTAATGCGCCTGGCGCAGGCATTCTTCCCGCAACCACTCGAACACCGACAGACCGCAACAAGCCCCGAATGCCTGATTCAGGCGGCGCCGATTGGTACCGAGCATGCCAGCGAGCCGATCCAGCGATGGCGGGTCGGCCAGTGAGCGGCGCAGCACGGTTTGGGCCGCCCCGACCAGCGTCGCGTCCAGACTTTCGGGCGGCAGGGCGGTCGCAGTGGGCGCAGTGGGCGCAGGGCCGGGCCCGGCCGGTGTCGGCACAAACTGCCGGTGCACGCCGATGCGAGCCAGTACCTCAGGCTCGCTGAATGGCTTGCCTATGTAGTCGACGCCGCCTAGGGCGAAGCCCTGCAGTCTCTGTGCGATGTCGTTGGCGGCGGTCAGGAAGATCACGGGGATGGAGCGGGTTCGGGCGTTGGCCTTGAGCAAACGACAGGCGGCAAAACCATCGAGCACCGGCATGTGAACATCCAGCAGGATCAGTTGCGGCTGCTGCAAGACAGCTTGTTGGTAGCCGCTCTGTCCGTCAAAGGCCACGCTCAATCGCAGTTGCCGCGCCAACAGCATGTCCATCAGCAAGCGCAGATCGGTCAGTGAGTCGTCGATCAGCAGGATGTCGGTTGACGGCTCAGGCAGTGGGCTGGGGAGTGGCATGCCGCCAATTTTGCCTTGCGCCAACCCGATTGACACAAGCCCGGTGCAAACAGCTCCGTCAATGACTGCGTTGGGTGGCGTTGGCGATGCGCGACACGGTCTCGGGCGCCAGGTTGGTGATGTCGGCGACGTCACGCAAGCGGGGCGTCAGGACGCGAAAATCGCTGTGGCGCTGCACGCCATCGCTGCCGAGCAGACGCACCAACCGCGCCACCCGATCCTCGGCACGCCCACAGCGTAGCGCCACGACTTCAGCGGCACGGCGTTGCGCGGCCGACATCAACTCCAGCACCGGCGTGGATTGCGACAACTCCCATGGCGTCAGCACACAAGGAGTCAGGGCACGCGCCGCGAAGGCATAGCGACCGCCCACCAGTGCATCGGTTCCAATGATGTCGCCAGTCACGGCCAAGGCGGCAAACGTCAGGCCTTCGGGACTCATCGCGTCCAGCCGGACCGCGCCGGATTGCACGTACCAGGCCTGGCCTTGGTCGCCGATCTGATGCACCCGCTGTGCGCGTTTGAAGTGGCGCGACTGGATGCTGGCGGCTGCTTTGGGTAATGTGCTCTTGTTGGTAAACATGTTCGCCTTTTTGGTCGTCGCGATGTCGTGCGTAAATTGAGATTGAGAAACCGGTCCGCGTTGCGGGCATGGCGCGCGAGCTCACCTGCTCCATACACACGGCCGACGCGAAACACGCCATTCGAGGTGTGAGCCAGACTATAGGAATCTTGCTTGCCCACGCGGTAGCAATTGCGGGGCGGCAACTATCAGTTGCAGAACTATCTGCAGCACTGTTGAGCCTAAACAAGCAACAGTTGCGGAATCGACGCGGGAGTTGAATAACATTGGTCATCGCGCGACGCTCTATCCTTGACCGATCATTGGAGGTTCGAAGTCCGCACCGTGCCCCAAGGTTTGATGAAACATAAGTTGCAAAACATCTCCATCGGGTGGCGCATTGCCATGGCGCTGGCCTTGCCCTCGCTGGCGATGCTGGCATTTGGGTTTTGGACCAGCCTCGGCTTCTACCGCAGCGCGGGCGAGGCCGGGCGGATTCGAGGCTTGATCGAATTCGCCGCGACGGTGAACACCCTGGTGCACAGTCTGCAACTGGAGCGCGGGCTGTCAACGGCGGTGCTCGGCGCCGAGCGCGGCGACTTTGCCGCGGCGCTGCGGGCGCGGCAACTTCACACCGATCAGGCACGAGGCCAGTTTGTGGTGGCGCTCGCCGAGCTTGACGCCGCGCAGGTCAGCGGCCGCCTTGACATGCAGGCCGCACTGGCGCGCCAGGTGGTCGATCGCATCGACATCTGGCGTGCTGCCGTGGCTCGCCGCGCCATCAGCGCGCCCACCCTGATCGAGAACTACGCGGCCGTGGTGGCGGACCTGATGCGTGTGGTTCAGGAAATGCTGCGCGTGACGATTCATCCGGATCTGGCGCGAACCCTGTCCGCTTACGCTCGCTTGATGCAGGCCAAGGAGTTCGCCGGTCTGGAGCGTGCGCTGGGCGTGGTTGGCTTTGGCGCTGGCCGGTTCGAGTCGGCCAGCGCCAGACGGATGGTGGAGTTGGTTGATCGCCAGGGTCTGTTGCTGGATGAATTCCGGGTTTTGGCGGGGCCCAGCCAGTCCGATTGGCTGGACCGAGCCTGGGCTGGCTCGCAGCCAGTGGTGCTGAATCAAATGCGACAAAGCGCAATTGAGACCGCCCCAAGCGGCGCTCGCCGGCCAGTGGGCGTGGCCCACTGGTTGGAGGTGACCACGCGGCGGATTGAGCTGTTGCGCACGGCGGAGGAGCGGATCACGTCGGACTTGATCACCCAGGCCCGCGAGCTGGAGGCCAGCGCGACTCGCGCGGCGCTGTGGATCACCGTAATCATGGTTCTGACGCTGACGGCGTCCCTGGCGACGGCGACCGTGTTGGTGCGCGACATCGTTCGTCCGCTCAAGCGCATCACCCAAGCGATGCGCCGACTGGCCGAGCGCCGCGAGGTGCCCGGCCTCCTGGACGAGGGACGCGCCGACGAGATCGGCGCGATGGTCAGGGCGATCAGGGCGTTCAAGCACAACCTGGCGCAAATCGTGCAGGCCGAGGCGCAGCTCCAGGGCGCGCAGGCCTTGCGCGTGAAAGAGCGTTACCAGCGTGCCTTGCTCGACAATTTTCCGTTCATGGTTTGGCTCAAGGACACCGAAGGCCGGTTTCTGGCGGTCAATCAGGCGGTGGCCGACGCGCACGGCCACGCTGAGCCCGATGCGCTGGTGGGCAAGACCGAATTCGAGTTGCTGGACTACGCGCACGCGTCGTGGGTCCGCGCCGATGATCTCGCGGTGATGAATTCGTGCCAGAAAAAGATGGTGGAGCAAGAGGACGTCTCGCCCTCGGGCGGCGCCGCGCAGTGGGTCGAAATCTATAAGGCACCGGTCACCGACGATGCCGGCGCGCTGCTGGGCACGGTTGGCTTCAGCCGTGACATCACCGACCGCAAACGCCAGCAAGAAGAGATCCGTCAATTGGCCTTGTACGACCCGCTGACACTGCTTCCCAATCGACGCCTGCTGAGCGAGCGCCTGAGCCAGGCGATCGCGTCCGCACGGCGGGACCATACGCGGCTGGCGTTGATCTTCGTGGATATGGATGACTTCAAACCGATCAACGACACCTTGGGCCATGCCGTTGGCGACGCGCTGCTGGCGGGCGTGGCCCGTCGCATGCAGCGTTGCGTGCGCGAGGCCGACACCACCGCGCGTCTGGGTGGGGATGAGTTCGTGGTCCTGTTGTCCTGGATTGATGGTGCCGCGCAGGCGCTGATGGTGGCCGAAAAGATCCGGCTGACGCTGAGCCAGCCTTTTGAGCTGATGGGAGGCCACGTGGTGTCGATCACTTCAAGCATCGGCGTGGCGCTCTACCCGGATGACGGCGAGGACGAGGCGGCACTGTCCAAGGCGGCCGACTTGGCGATGTACCGCGCCAAGGAGATGGGCCGAAACAACGTGCAGTTGTTTCGGCCCATCGCGCTCAGTCGGGGGTCAACCAGCGTAACAATTGCCGTGCCACCTCCGGTGCCCTGAGCAGGTCCCAGTGGTTCTTGCGATAGACGATGAGTTGCTCGGACTTGTCAAACGCCAGCCGACGCTCGGGCTGCGGGTGCTGCCCCAGGGCACTCGGAATCGGCACCAGGCCATCGCCCAGCAGACGCTCGGCCAAAGTGCCGCGCTTGGGCGCAGTGGTGGCGGCCACCGCGTAGCAGTTCACATTCCTGGGCAGAGCCAAGGGCTGGCGGCGGTCGGGGCTGCGCCGAAAGCGGTCGTGGCCGACCCAGTCTTCATCGAGTACGTGGCCGTAGCGCAAGTCGGTAATACCGGCGCTGCGCAATTGGCCGATCTTGGCGAAGGGCGCGCTGTAGCGGGTGCTGCCCAGCACCACGTCGATCCAGTTGCCGGCACGCTCCATCGGCGCGCCATGGTGCGGTGTGCCCAGAAACACGATGCTCTTCAATCGGTCGGGCCACTGCAAGCCTTGCTGCGTGGCGAGGTGCACCGCGCCGCGCGTGATCAAGCCACCCATGCTGTGCGCCAGGATGGTGAGTTCTTGCACCGGCATCGGCCAGTTGCGCAGCAGTTCTTCAAGCTGAGTCGCCAGTTCGCGCCCGTTCTGGGAAGTGTGCAGTCCCGAGTTGTAGCGAAGGTAGATCGGCGTGTAGCCCAGCGAGCTGGCCAGCGCCTGGCCATGGTCATAACTCGCGGCGCCGCTGGCATCCAGGTTTTGGGTCCACTGCAGGTCGTTCATGCACAGGCCGTGAATCAGCAACAGGATCTTGCCGTTGATGGCCGGCGGGGCCAGGGTTTTCAGATGTTCGGTGCAGAGCACGTGCCCTTGGTGACGAAAGGTCATCGGTGTGGCCAGCGGGTTGCCGGTGGCCACCAGTTGGTCGCCCATCACCCCGTTGAGGGCGGCTAGAACGGCCTCGCGCTCGTTCGAACTGGGTCGATCCGGGGTGACCGCCTCCAGCAGCGCCACCAACCGCCCCAGCACCGCGTCAATGCCGGTGGCCACCACTTCGGTAACGCCGCGCACGCTCTTGTAGACGAAACCCGTAACACCGCGCGCCTGACCGGCCCGCTGGCCGCCGGGCACGCCCAGCGTGCGCCAGACGTTTTGGTGAACTTCCTCGCTGATTGTGGCCACACCGACGGTGGCTTGGGTGGCCAGGCGCGCCAGGCCGAGGTAATCGGCCGGGTGCAGGTGTTTGAGCGGGTTCTTGGCTGCGGGTGAGGGCATAAGAGGGCGCCACGGCGAGAAGCGTCGCGGCGCGCCCCCATTGTCTGCAGGTCGGCGGGCTCTGCTTAGTGGCGCCAGCCTAGGTTCAGCCCGGCAGTGGGGTGGGGGACGCTGGCAACGAGTTGCAGGGTGGCGGCAGCACCGCTTGGCTGCCGTCCGCCAGGCGGGCGGTGAATTCGAAGCTGACCAGTGTCGTGCCCTTTTGGTCCAGCACGCTGATCGACAGGCCATTGGCGTGGGTTCTGGCGACCAGGGTCGCCGCCACCGCAGTGGCGGCGTTCAGATCGCCGCCCACGCTGACCGCGCGGTAGCTGCCGGTTGCCCGGGTCTCGCCCTGTGCATCCGTCCAGGCGCCGTCAAAATTGAATGCCAGACAAGAGCCCGTCAAACGGATGCCCTTGTCGTCGAAGATCACCACGAAGCTGGCGCCGCTTGGCAAGCCGACGGTGGCCGTCAGGCTGTTGCCCGCGCTGCTGGCGAAGGTGAGGTAGGAGCCCGCAATGGGCCCCACGCCAGTGCCACCCGAGCCCGGACCGCAAGCGGTGGTCAGCAGTGTTAGTGCGAAGGCCCAAGCCAGGCGCCGCGGCGCGGTCAGAGCGCGGCGCAGTCGCCACAGAAGTTCAGACAGGTGGTTCATGAGGCTCCTTCTCTTCAACGGAATAAAAATAGACACCAAAGCGGGCACGGTGGTTTCGTTGTGCCGGCGTGGCGTGGCTGGCGTCATGGTCAAAGCGAGCCTGCGCTTCCCGCATGACGGTCTGAAAAGCCACTTTCCAGGCCTGGACCGACACCTTGTGCAAATGCAACGCCGACTCGGCCGTGATCTCATCGACAAAGATCGCCTGCTCCAGGAACTCGCCCCCGCCGTCCAGGTTGTGGCAAGCAGCGGCCAGATGGTCATGCGCATTGCGGCTGAGTTCGCTCGCCATCTCCGGGAAGCCGCTGCGCGGCACAAATCCGTGCGTGAGCAGCGTCACTTGACCATCGGCCTCGGTAGCCAGACCGAGCCGAATCAGCTCGTCCAGTACCGAGCGTGGCCGCACATCCTGGCTGACGGCCCGCACCAAAGCATCGAAGCATGGCTCGTCGCCGGATCGTGCTATCGCCAGCGGCGCCTGATGCGCGTCCAGGTAGCGGTCTTGGCTGAGCCAACGGGTCACCACCTGGGACGCCAGCCCGGTGAAGCCATCGGGCTTGGCCCGTGGGGTGGCCAAGCGGGTCAGGTTGCGCACATCGCGGCGGTGCACACCCGACAGCAGGCTGATGGCGCTGTCGGTCAGCGGTTTGCCGTGCGCGCGCAACTCGTCTTGGGCTGCCTGCAGAAACACACGCTTCAGCGCGGTGGCAAACGCTGGCGCGGCCACGCCATGGCGCAGCATCAGTCGCACGGCGGGACGCAGCAGCTCCAGAGCACTTTCCAGGACGATGGCGGAACGAGATGTCACGGGCGTTTCAGAGGTAACGGGCAATCCTATCGGACAAGTTTGCGGTAACCGGTTGACAGTCAAAATGCATGTGGGATATTATCCCACACATCGCGTATCTTACAAGTCAGGAGGTTTGCCATGCATAAACGAGTGTCCTTGTCGTGGTTGGGGGCCACGCTTCAGTCGGCATTGTTGCCGCTGGTCATGGTGCTGGTGGTGCTGGCAATTGCTGGCTGCGGAGGAGGAGGGGCCGGCGGCGTGGCGCCCACGCCGCCGCCAGTCGCCAGCGCGGGCAGCCTTCAGGCGTCCCAGTCGGGGGCGCTGTTGGGCTACGTGCAGGGCAAGCTGACGGCGCAGGTGGATCAGGGGCAGGCGTTCTCCAGCTACAACGGCTTCTATCGAGGCGGCGAGCCGGTGTCGTTTGCCACGGTCGCCGCGTCGGGCGCAGACATCAAATCGGTCGCCAGCACGACGCTGCAAGAGCGTGGTGTGGACGAAGCCGATCTGCTCAAGACCGATGGTCAGCGCTTGTACCGCCTCAGCGCCGGTGCAACGGACGGTTCACGCCTGGACACGCTGCGCATTGAGAGGCGCCTGGCTGACGGTTCGCTCAGGCCCGACGGCAGTTTGACGCTTACCGGCACCGACCGCTTTGAGGGTCTGCACGTCACCGCCACCGGCGAGCGCGTTGCCTTGTTGGGGCAAACCGAACAGTGGTACACCATCATGGGCGCCGGCCTGCCAGGTCCGGCCGCCACGTCTACCTTTGCGCCGGGCCCGATCACGCCGCCCCAAACCGTGTTGGAGCTGGTTGCCAGCAAGACAGGCGTGCCGCTGAGCAGGACCCATACGATCCGCATCGACGGTCAGTTGGTGGACAGCCGCATGATCGGCAACATGCTCTACCTGGTGACGACGTGGTACCCGCGCCTGGACGCCGTACCATTGCCAGGGGCGGCCACGTCGGCCGAACGCAAGGCCGCCGTGGCACGGCTGACCACGCGTGACCTGTTGCCCAGCGTCACCATCACCACAGCGGGTGCTTCGACACCCAGCGTGAGCGAGCTGCTGATGGCCGATACGGATTGCTACTTGCAGACCCAGAACGCCTCATCGGCAGTGCTCATGACCACGGTCACCGCCTTCGATCTGTCTTCGCCCACAGCCCAGCGCGCCAGCCGCTGCTTTCTCGGCGGCACCGAGGCCTTGTACATGTCCAGCCAGAATCTGTACCTGGCCACCAGCCGCCACGCGGTGCAGAGCAAAGGGGGCATCGTCATCTACCCGGGCCAGGTCAGCACCGATATCCACAAATTCGGGATTGACGGGATGCGCATCAACTACCGTGGCACGGGGGAAGTCACTGGCCACCTGGGTTGGGACGGCGAGAAGAAACCCTACCGGATGAGTGAGCACCAGGGCAATCTGCGTGTGCTGAGCTACATCGACCAGTTCGGCTGGTTTGGTGAGCCTGGTGCGGCCAAGATGGACGGCAAGCCATCGCCCGCCCTGCTGACGGTGCTGCGCGAGGACAGCGCCGCCAGCACGCTGCAGACCATCGCCACCCTGCCCAACAGCAGGCGCCCGGCGCCCATTGGTCTGAGCGGTGAGCAGGTCTACGCGGTGCGCTTCCTGGCTGACCGGGGCTACGTGGTGACGTTTCGGCGCACCGATCCTTTGTATGTCCTGGATCTGTCCGACCCGACCGACCC
Source organism: Rhodoferax sp. (assembly GCA_030685025.1). GTDB lineage: Bacteria > Pseudomonadota > Gammaproteobacteria > Burkholderiales > Burkholderiaceae_C > Rhodoferax_D. The sequence goes on along the minus strand of JAUXWC010000218.1, from coordinate 24,350 downwards.
CAAGGTCAGCGGGGAGCTCAAGACCAACGGCTACTCCGACTACCTGTTGCCGGCGGGCGACGGCTTGCTGGTGGGGGTGGGTAAGGACGCCAGCGCCAGCGGGCGGGTGCAGGGAGTCAAGGTGTCGTTGTTTGACGTCGCCGATCCCACCGCGCCCAAGGAACTGGCCAGCCGCGTGATCGGCAAGGCGGGCAGCGCCAGCGCGCTGGAGTACAGCCGTCATGGTGTCAATTTGCTCACTGCCGGTGGCAAGACTCGTCTGGCCTTGCCGGTGCTGGTGAGCGAAACGCCCGACCCGAGCAGCCCGGAGTGGTTCTATCCCAGCTACCAGGCGCTGTTCAAATTTGACATTGACCCCATTGCCAGGACCATGACCGAGCGCCCGGCGCTGGTGGGTCAGGTGTTCTCGCCGGAGCTGCGATGGAGTGCTGGTGCCTGGCTGGGCTACGAGCGCAGTGTGCAGGTTGACGCCAATGTGTATTACCTCACTTCGCAAGGCCAGCTCATGACGTCTGCCTGGTAACCGGGCTTGACCGGACAGATTCAGTCAGAAGCGTTCGTGCGGCGCCAGGTAGCGCCACTGTCCCAGCGGCAAGTTGCCCAGCATCACATGGCCGATGCGCACGCGCTTGAGGCCCACCACTTTCAGCCCGACCAGCTCGCACATGCGGCGGATCTGGCGTTTCTTGCCCTCGGTCAGCACCACCCGCAGTTGCTCAGGGTTCTGCCAGCTCACCTTGGCCGGCTTGAGGGACTGGCCGTCCAGGCTCAGACCGTGGCGCAGGCGCTCCAGCATGGCGGGGGGGAAGACCGCCTGCACGTTGCTGGTGATGGGATCGTTGTCGTCGATGCGGGTGAGCTGGCCGGGATGCGGGTCAACCTGGTTCAAGCCGGTGTACGCAACCCGCACGAGGTACTCTTTTTCCATCACGGAATCTTCGCCAATCAGTTGACGCGCCACGCGGCCGTCCTGCGTCAGCACCAGCAGCCCGATCGAATCAATGTCCAGGCGTCCCGCCGGCACCAGGCTCTGCAACTGCTTGGGATGAAAGAAGAAACGCGCGTTGTCCTCGGCCCAGCGGTTTTGCGGCTGGATCAGCGTGATGGCGGGCAAGTGGCCGTCTTCGGCCTGGCCACTGACGATGCCCATGGGCTTGTTGAGCAGAATCGTGACCTGGTTGGCCTGCTGGCCTTGCGCCTGTTTGCTGACCTCGATGCGCACGTCCGGTGTCACCTGCATACCCATGGTCGCTACTTCGCCATTGACTTTGACCCAGCCGCGACCGATCCAGTCATCGGCTTCGCGCCGCGACGCCAGCCCCAACTCGGCCATGCGTTTGTTCAGGCGCAGGGTGCCGTTCGCCCCAAGGGCCGCTGAGTTGGCCGGTCCGCCGGGGTTGGGCACCTTGCCTGAAGGAGGCGCCGCGCGGCGGAAGGTGGCAAGACGTTTGGAGTCAGTCATGGCGAATCTGCTATCGGTGTGGTAGCTACTTGCGCCCATTCCACAAGGGGCGTGAGCACTTTTGCCTGTGAATCATGGGGTCAGAAGGGACAGCAGCTTCAGGATGTCGCGCTGCGTGCGGTAGTCGCCAAAGGCCCTGGTGTCCTGCTCGCGCACGATGGGGAAGGTGTCCAGCATATAGGCCGCATCCGCCGCGTCCAGACCATACAGCCAGAAGAACACGGCGTCCAGCGCGGCCAGCCGCGCGCGGCGCTCGTCCTCGTTCCACACCAGGGGCGGCAGCACTTCGCCAGCGGCATCCACATAGCCCATGTCGTGGGCAAAGGGCGCCATGTCGTGTGCGGTGTAGGTCAGCGCCAACACCTGGGGCAGGACAAAGTCCGCCACCGTCGGGTGCGGGTGGTGGCCGTTCATCAGCTTGGCGGCGCGCATCGCTTGGGCGAAGGCTGTGGGCAAGGGCTCGTCAAAGCGGGCGGGGGCAATGACGGGGAGTTGTTCGACGACAAACCAGTTGACGTGCTGACCCTGCACTTTTTGTCGGGCCACAAAATCAAACGCGAAACTAGTGAAGTTCGCGAGCAACAGTGACGCATTGCGACGATAGGCAGGGCGAGCGTTTGGGTCTGCAGGTAACAGTATGGGCAGGGTGTTGCCAAAGCCGGCGGCCGGAACCATGGCTGCAATCACGGTGCGAATGTTCGTAGGCGCAGTGACATCCTTGAAGCCTAGGCAGTAGTCCAAGTCATTAGTTGTTGTGGTTTGGGTGACATCCACCCAATATTGCGGAGTTGGGTAGCGCAGCGGGCTGGCCTTTTCCACTTGCGAAATGGCTTCTTGTTGCGCGGCGCGGTGCAGGTTGGCTGCATTCACCACAACGTCTGCCGCCCGGTGGTCAAACATTTGCACCATCTTGCCCTCATACAGCGGCACAGCCTGCGCACCGTCTTTTTCCCAGCGATTCAGCGCCGCCCGCTGCCAGCCTTGTTTTTCCAGCTCGCCCGCCTTCAAGAACAGATGCGAGTCATTGGTCATGTGGAACATGGTCGCGTACTTCACCGGCCAGACCTTCACGTCGGGCTGCTGCCCCAAGGCAACGCTTGGCGCCCCGTGCTTGACCAGCACCGGGTGCGCAGCGTAGAGCTGGAGCGTGATGTCGGCGTCGCGCTGACTGCGGAAGATGGGTGCGGCGCCGGTGTTGGGGTTCACGCGAACAAAGTCGTCTGACGTCAGCGTGAGCACGCGTGCCGGGTCGTCCAGTTCGGCCAACTGGTGCAGATAGAAGGCACAGCGGGTTTGTTTGAAGGTGCGTTGTGGGCCGCCAAACACCAGCGTACAAAACTTGAAGCTGGCATGAACGTCAGCGAAAAATACCTTGCGGTTCTCGAAGTCAAACAGCGCCCCAAGCCGTCCGGTGCTGCTCAGGCTGCGGAAGAACTCGGCAGCGCCTTTGTCGGCTGCAATGCCGCTGGGTGTCAGCAGCGCCACCAAGCCGTCGGGTGCCGTCAGCGCCTGCGCGCGTTCCACAAACAGGCTGTAAAGGTTGACGTCGCCGCCGCCCAGCAGCGGATAGTCGTTGGAGCCCAGCTTGCCGTTGCCCAGCACGCGAGCGTTGGTTTCGGCGCGTTGGGTGGCATCCTGGTATTGCACCCACAAGTCCACTACGGGCGGGGTGTTGGTGCCAGTTTGTGTCATGTTGACGTTTTGCAGCGCTGCGATCATTTTCTTGCGGTCCGCAGCGCGGGGCTGCGCAGCTATAGCAGGGCTGCGCTCGGAAAACCACTCCACCTCCTGCAGCTTGATGCGGTCCCAGGGTGGGTTGCCGATGATGGCGTCAAAGCCACCGCGTGAGCCGGTGCCAAACACGGTGGGGAAGGTGGTCCACCAGTGAAAGAAAGTTTCGCGAGCCGCCAAAGTGCGGGCGCGCGCCATCAAGTCATTGGCGGCGCGGGTTGCGGCGTCGTCACCTTCAAGCCGTCCGGCGGACAGCATGGTTACCAGATTGCGGCCAGGCTCCAGCAGTTTGAGCAGCCCGACGTATTCGGGGTGTTGTCCTGTCGCGATTTGCGCTTCAAGCACCGACCGGTCTTTGGGGAGTTTGAGCAACTGATGCAGTTTGGCAATCTTGTCCACCGGCCAGCCCGGCACCAGCCAGCGCAGCGCTCGCCAAAAGTCCAGCACCGCGTGGATGGGTGCGACTTGGGCCAGTGCCTCGGTGGCCAATTGCCTGGACAGTTGCGCCTCGGCAATGTCCACGTCGGTCAAGTCGGCCACTTGGGCGATGTTTTTAGCCGCCAGCGCCAGTCGGTCGAACTCGCTTTGCAGCAGCAGGGCGCCCAGATTTTGCATGCCGCGCTGCACTTGCGCCAACCGCTCGCCGTGCAGGCTGTCGCCAATCTTGAGGTGATGGTCCAGAAAGCTCAAGGGTGCGCCCACGGTGAAGGTGTGCAACCACAATGCCGTTTTGGCCAGCTCCACGGCCATGGGGTTTTTGTCCACGCCGAAGATGCATTTTTTCAAAATCATGCGGCGCACGATGTGCCGGTCGTCGAGCTGCGCATCGGTCACCGCCCAGCCGTGGTCTTTGGCGGTGGTCTTGATGGAGCGGCGAATGTGCGCTATGCGTGCCAGTACCGGGCTTTGCCATGGGCGCCCGCTCTCCACCAGGTGCGCGGCCCATGGCTGTTCGTTTACCAAGTGGTTGGCGGTGGTGATGGACTCCAGCACGCGGTCGGCCAGGTCGTCCACCAGCGCCACCAGGAAATGACCGCTGCCCATGGCGGGGTCGCAAATTTTGAGCTCCAGAGTCTGGCTGGCCGGGTCTTTGGCATCCAGAGCGTCCCAATCGCCGGGGTTGAGTGAGCCTTTCTTGCTCAACTTTTTGATGTGCGCCGCAAACCCGTCCGTGCGTTCGCGCGCCAACAGTCCCACCGATTCACGCAAGATCAGGCGCACCAGATCGTCGTGCGTGTAGTAGCTGCCCGACACCTTGCGCGCAAAGCTGGCAGGGGCGGCGGTGATGCGGTTGATCTCGGGCTTGTCTTTGTAGTCGTCCTTGGCCTGCACCTCGTGCACCAGGCTGTACTCCAGCAGGCGCTCGTAAATGCCACCCAAGTGGGCCACGGCCAGGTCACGGTAGTTGATCCAGCCATGCAGCAGGTCCTCGGTGCGGCGCGACAGCGCGTCGATGATGGGCGCCATCACCTTGTCGGGGACGTTGGTGCGTTCTAACAGGGGGGACCGGGCACGATCAAACAAGCCGCCGTTATAGGCGGGCATGCCGATGTCGTCTTCACCAATGTTGATGAGACCGAACAACGCGCGCAGACCGAGCCAAATAGGCTGCATGGTGCGAGAAAACGTGCCGCCAGCATCCACCTTGTCACGCACTCCTTCGCGGATGCGGCGCACGCTGTAGGGGGCGTAGCGTTCGTCGCGCACGGGTAGCAGATTGCGGTCTTCGGCGTAAAACAGAAACAGCAGGCGGTACAGCAACACCAGCGCGGCTTCGCGCACTTCGTCCAGATAGTCAGGCGTGTACTGCGGGCGGGTGAACTGGCCGTAGCCAACGTTGTGGGTCTTGGCGTGCAGATCGCCACGGGCCAATGCGTCGGCCAGTTGGGGGAAGATGTCGGCAAACACGCGTGCGCCCAGGTCCTGCGACACCTTTTCTTCGTACAGCCGGGCTTCGTTGAGGGCGTAGGCGTGGAAGCTGCGGCCGGTGTCGTCCCAGCTTTGCGGCAGAAACGCACCCCGGTGGAAGAACAAAAAGAACAGGCGCAAGGCGTGGGCCGGGGCAATTTCGTCGAGCTCGTGCTGGATACCACTGACCCCGAGGGCTGCCGCTACGTCCACTTCAAAAAACTCTTCCGAGCGGGAGCGGGCGTCCTGCCAGTAGAGCCGCCATACGTTGCCGTTGGTCAGCATGCCCCACTTGATGGCGCGGTCGGAGGCCACATCCACCCGGCTGAGGTAGCGCAGCATTTGAGACGATGGCGCATCGGGGTCAAACGCGTCTTTGCCGTCGCCCCGGTCGAGCGGGCGCAGCCAGCGTTTGGCCTCCAGAATGGCCAGGCCGTGGCGGTAGCGGCGGTCGTCCTTGGTCTCGGTTAGCGCAGCGGCTTTCTTGGCACTATTGGCAAACAGCAGGCAGTCGGGCACGGCCTCGCGGCCTTTGGGGTCGGAGTTGACCTGGGGCAGCGTGTCGTCGCCCCAGCCCAGTTCGACCAGCACTTTGTAGATGACTTCGGACTCGGTTTGCGCTTCGTTGATGTTGGCGTGCGCGTTCAGCGGGGCGTAGATGTTGCGCAGTGCTGCCTCGAACGAGGCAAAGGCACTGTCGGTCAAGGCCTGTTGGGGCGGCGTCTCCAGAACGCCGCGCGTCAGGAAGTCCTGGCTGAAAAGTTGCCCTTGCATGGGTTGTGTCTGTCGGTGGCTATGGGTTGGCAGAGTGTAAGGCGCAGAGGATGGGCACTTGGCCGAACGGCCAGTCTGCCGCTGGACGCTATATATTTTGTAGCTGATTGTGCTTACTCTACGGACTCGGCGGGCCGATTCTTTGTGGAAACAGATGCGAGCGCAGCGCCTCCAGGCTCAACACCCGCAAGCCGCCGTACTCCACCCGGATGATGCCCTGCTCCTGCAGGGTCGCCAGCGCCTCATTGACGCGTTGGCGCGACAGACCCACCAGGTAGGCCAGTTCCTGCTGCGTGATGCGCAGCACTTCGCCGACGCCCGGGTAGAGCACCGGGTTGAACAGGGTTGCCAGGCTGCGCGCCACCCGCACGTCGGGGTTGTTCATGCGGTCGATTTCGCGCGCGGCGATGAACTGTCCCAACCGCTCGTTGAGTTGGTTCATCACGAAGCGGTTGAAGCCGATCGAGTTGTCCAGCAGAACATGGAAGGTGCTCACCGGCAGGCCCGCCACCACGCTCTTGCGCAGCGCCTGGATGTTGTAGCGGTAGCTCTCACGCTTGAGTGCGGTGCCCTCACCGAACCAGCCGCCGGGCGGAATGCCGGTGAAGGTCATGGTCTGACCCTCGCTGCTGTCACTGCTCATCTTGAGCAGGCCCTCTACCACGCCAAACCAGTAGGTGACGGGTCGTCCGACGCGGCATACCAGGTCGCCTGGCTTGGCGTCGCCAATCAACAGGTCGCTGATCGCAAGCTCGCACTCCGCAGGCGTCAACAGACTCAACCAGGGGATGTTGCTCAGCTCACCCGCGGTGGGTGGGCGGCGTCGTTGGTAGAGGGAGTGGTCGCTGGTCATCTTGATTCCTGATACTTTGCGGGACAGACCTTTAGCTCTGTCCTCAACTAATTGTCGGATGTTGGCTGTTCATTACTCAGGGAAAACACCTAATAGGGACTACCCTGAATTGTCGTCGCATTGACAACACAACGTCAAACTAATCCGTACTATTCGCATCCAAGGACCAAGCCATGGGGCTCAACGACCGCTGGTGGACCGCCAACATCCGACGATCAGTTGGGGACAGAGCTGAAGATCTGTCCCACAAGGTAGTTAGCTTTTTTTAAGGTGCCGGAATGCAAACCACTTTCCCTCGACTGCTGATCAAGCACGCCACTGAGCGGCCGCATAGCCCCGCGTTGCGTGAGAAGGAGTACGGGATATGGCAGGCAATGGACTGGGTCTCCTTGTTGGCCATGGTCGACCATCTGGCATGCGGTCTGCACCAGGCTGGCCTGCGGCGCGACGAGCACATGGTGGTGGTCGGCGCGAACCGCCCCAGGCTGTACGCCACCATGTTGGCGGTGCAATCGTTGGGGGCGGTTCCGATCCCCCTGTACCAGGACGCCGCGGCGGCCGAATGCGTCTTTCCGATCAACAACGCCACGGTGCGCTTTGCCTTCGCGGAAGACCAGGAGCAGGTTGACAAGCTGCTGGAGATTCGCGAGCAGTGCCCGCAGTTGGCACAGATCTACTTCGACAATTCGCGCGGTTTGCGCAACTACGATGAGCCGGGAGTGGAGTCGCTGGACGACCTGATCGCCGCCGGCAAGGCTTTTTCGGGTTTGCACACGGACTTCCTGCGCAAGGAAATCGATCGGGCCGATTGCCACGATGTGGCGGCGATGTTCTTTACGTCCGGCACCACTGGCAACCCCAAAGGCGTGGTGCACACCCACAACACTTTGCTCAATCGCGCCAAGGCTGGCGCAGACTTTGACAAACTCACCAGCGCGGATGAGGTGCTGGCCTATCTGCCGCCGGCCTGGATTGGGCAGAACATCTTCAGTTATGCCCAATGGCTGGCTTGTGGCTACGTGGTCAACTGCCCGGAGTCCGCCGCCACGGTCACGATCGACCTCAAGGAGGTCGGACCCACCTATTACTTCGCTCCGCCGCGGGTGTTCGAGGGGCTGCTCACCAGTGTCATGATCCGCATGGAAGACGCAGGCGCGATCAAGCGGCGCATGTTCCACTTCTTCATGGATGTGGCCAAGCGGGTCGGCCCGACCCTGATGGACCGCCAAGCAGTAGCCATGGGGGACCGCCTGCTATATGCCTTGGGCAATGTCATGGTCTACGGCCCGCTGCGCAACAACCTGGGGCTGAGCCGTGTGCGCGTGGCCTACACGGCGGGCGAAGCCATCGGCCCGGACCTGTTCACCTTCTACCGCTCGATCGGCATCAACCTCAAGCAGCTCTATGGCTCGACCGAGACAGCGGTGTTCGTCTGTCTTCAGCCGGACCATGAAGCGCGCGCCGACACCGTCGGCATCCCGATTGCCGGGGTCGAGATCAAGGTCGCCGACAACGGCGAAATCCTGGTCAAGTCGCCCGGTTTGCTCAAGGAGTATTACAAGAACCCGCAAGCCACCGCCGAGGTGCTGACCGCGGACGGTTGGTACCACACCAGTGATGCGGGTTTCATCGACGCCCACGGCCACCTGAAGATCATCGACCGTGTCAAGGATGTCGGGCGCATCAAGGGCGGCGCCAATGACGGCGCCATGTTTGCGCCCAAGTACGTGGAGAACAAGCTCAAGTTCTTCCCGCAGATCAAGGAAGTCGTGGCCTATGGCGACGGGCGCGAGAAGGTCTGCGTCATGATCAACATTGACTTTGACGCGGTGGGTAACTGGGCCGAGCGGCGCAACCTGCCCTACGCCGGCTACACCGATCTGGCGCAGAAGCCCGAGGTCTACCAGTTGATCAAGGAGTGCGTCCAAAAGGTCAACGCCGATCTGAGCGTGGACAGCTTGCTGGCGGGCAGCCAGGTGAGTCGTTTCCTGGTGTTGCACAAGGAGTTGGATGCCGACGATGGCGAGCTCACCCGAACCAACAAGGTGCGCCGTGGCTACATCGCCGAGAAATACGACGTGCTGGTTGACGCCCTGTATGGCGGGCTGACCAGCCAGTTCATTCAGACCCAGGTCAAGTTCGAAGACGGCCGCACCGGCAGCGTCAGCGCCACGCTGAAAATCGAAGACGCCAAGACCTTCACCCCGGTGAAAGCGGCGGCCTGATGCTAATCAGTTGGGGACAGAGTTGGTTCACTTCGTGTAACTACGGTCTTTCCCACAAACATTTTTGAACATCATGGCGACAAAACTAATCGGCGACGTCATCCTGGACGTCAAGAACATCTCGCTGAGTTTCGGCGGCGTCAAGGCCCTGGCCGACATCTCCTTCGACGTGCGCGAACACGAGGTGCGCGCCATCATCGGTCCCAACGGTGCCGGCAAGAGCTCCATGCTCAACTGCATCAACGGCGTCTACACGCCGCAAAAAGGCTCGATTACCTTTCGCGGGCAAACCTTCAGCCACATGGACAGCCACCAGGTGGCCGTGATGGGAATCGGGCGCACCTTCCAGAACCTGGCGCTGTTCAAGGGCATGAGCGTGATCGACAACATCATGACCGGGCGCAACCTCAAGATCAAAAGCAATCTGTTCTGGCAGGCGCTGCGCATTGGCCCGGCCCAGCGCGAAGAGGAAATGCACCGCGAAAAAGTGGAACACATCATCGACTTCCTGGAGATCCAGGCGTTTCGCAAGACTCCGGTTGGCCAATTGCCCTACGGGCTGCAAAAACGCGTTGACCTGGGCCGCGCCCTGGCCATGGAGCCGCAGGTGCTGCTGCTGGACGAACCCATGGCCGGCATGAACGTGGAAGAGAAGCAGGACATGTGCCGCTTCGTGCTCGACGTCAACGAGGAGTTCGGCACCACCGTGGTGCTGATCGAACATGACATGAGTGTGGTGATGGACATCTCGGACCGGGTCGTGGTGCTGGACTACGGCAAGAAGATCGGCGACGGCACACCCGATGAAGTACGTAACAACGAAGAAGTGATCAGCGCCTACCTCGGCACCAGCCACTGATGGAAGCACAAACCATGAAACACCCAAGATCAGCCATAGCCGTCGAACGGCAGCGGGGGAGTTCTGCCAGGATGCCGTGGAACCGGCTCAGCCGGGCCACTGGCATCGCCCCCTGTAGGGGGGAGGCGGCTACGCGCAGCGAGTCCGCAACGGGGGGGAGCCAATAGCCATGGCATTTTTTCTTGAAACCCTGCTGGGCGGCCTGATGGCCGGCATGCTGTATTCGCTGGTGGCGCTGGGCTTTGTATTGATCTACAAGGCCTCGGGCGTGTTCAATTTCTCGCAGGGCGCCATGGTGCTGTTTGCCGCGCTGGCGATGGCGCGTTTTGCCGAGTGGATTCCGGGACTGACGGGCATCAGCAACCCCATCGCCGCCAATGTGCTGGCGTTCATCGCGGCCGGCGCTCTCATGTTCGTGGTGGCCTGGCTGATTGAGCGCCTGGTGCTGCGCCATCTGGTCAACCAGGAGGGCACCACTTTGCTGATGGCCACCTTGGGCATCGGCTACTTTCTGGATGGCATGGGGCAGACCATTTTTGGCAGTGCCATCTACAAGATTGACATCGGCATGCCCAAGGAACCCATCTTCGCGTTTGGCGGCTTGTTTCCAGGCGGGCTGCTGATCAACAAGGAAGACCTGTATGCCGCGCTCATTGCCGCGGTGCTGGTGATCCTGCTGAGTGTGTTCTTCCAGAAAACAACAACCGGTCGCGCGCTGCGGGCGGTGGCGGATGACCATCAGGCGGCGCAGAGCATCGGCATTCCGCTTAACCGCATCTGGGTCATCGTCTGGTGCGTAGCGGGCGTGGTGGCACTGGTGGCCGGCATGATCTGGGGCAGCAAGCTGGGGGTGCAGTTCTCACTCACCACGGTGGCCCTGCGCGCCTTGCCGGTGGTGATTTTGGGTGGCTTGACCTCGGTGCCGGGCGCCATTATTGGCGGCCTCATCATCGGCGTCGGCGAGAAGTTGTCCGAAGTATTCCTGGGGCCCTATGTCGGTGGCGGTATCGAAATCTGGTTTGCCTACGTGCTGGCGCTGGCCTTTCTGATGTTCCGTCCGCAGGGCTTGTTCGGAGAAAAGATTATCGATCGTGTATGAAATACCCGATCAATCCGCTGGCGGGTTCTTCGCTGCAAGCAGCGAAGCATGGTCTTTCAGGGAAAACCAACTTTGCTTGGCAAAGTTAGGCGCAGCGTGTTGTAGCTAGAAGATCATCGAGACTCACCTATGTTTTACAGAGAAAACGGCCAGTTCAAGACCACGTACCGGGCCGACAGCCAGATCTTTCCGATTGCCCAGGACCGTTGGGGTGTGCTGGTCCTGCTGGCGGTCGCCGTCATCGGCGTGCCTTTGATGGCCGACGAGTACTTGCTGCGCGCCATTTTTATCCCCTTCCTGATCCTCTCGCTGGCGGCGCTGGGCGTCAATATCCTGGTGGGTTACTGCGGTCAGATCTCCCTGGGCTCCGGCGCCTTCATGGCGGTTGGCGCTTACGCCGCCTACAACACCTATGTGCGCATCGACGGCATGCCGCTGATCGTGGCCCTGCTGGCGGGCGGTTTTTTCGCCACCTTGGTGGGCCTGTTCTTTGGCATCCCGAGTCTGCGCGTCAAAGGCTTGTACCTGGCGGTCGCCACGCTGGCGGCTCAGTTCTTCTGCGATTGGGCCTTTCTGCGCATCGGCTGGTTTACCAACAACAGTTCCTCCGGCTCGGTGGCGGTGTCCAATCTCAGCTTGCTGGGCTGGTCGATCGATTCGCCGGTCAGCAGGTACCTGTTCTGTCTGGGTTTCCTGATGGTGTTTGGGCTGCTCGCGAAAAATCTGGTGCGCGGTGCCATTGGCCGGGAGTGGATGGCGATCCGCGACATGGACGTCGCCGCCGCCGTGATCGGCATTCGCCCCATGTATGCCAAGCTCAGCGCGTTTGCCGTCAGCTCCTTCATCGTGGGCGTGGCCGGGGGGCTTTGGGGCTTCGTGCACCTGGGTTCCTGGGAGCCCGCCGCCTTTTCGGTGGACCGCTCCTTTCAGTTGCTGTTCATGGTGATCATCGGTGGCATGGGCTCGATCATGGGCAGCTTCTTTGGTGCCGCTTTCATCGTGGTGTTGCCGATTTTCCTGAATCAGTTTCTGCCGGCCGTGGGCGGTCTGTTCGGTGTTGAAATTTCAACCGCACTGGTTGCGCACGCCGAAGTCATGCTTTTTGGGGCGCTGATCATCTGGTTCCTGATTGTTGAGCCGCACGGCCTGGCCAAGCTGTGGAGCATAGGCAAGCAAAAGATGCGCTTGTGGCCGTTCCCGCATTGAGTCGGTTTGTTGATCGTGTTCTTGGCCGCGCCATGACTTGTGTGCAAGCCAGTCTTGACTGAAACTTTGTTTTTGTTCGTTAACCACAGGCATTGAAGTGCCGCTACTTTAGGAGACATTCATGAAAGTTCGAAACGTCGTCTTGGCCAGTCTGCTGGCCACCGTCGGGGCTGGGGCCTTCGCGCAGGCCAAAGAGCAGTTCTTCCCGGTCCTGTCCGGGCGCACCGGCCCGGTCGCGCCCAACGCCACGCCCTGGGCCAATGGGCACAACGACTATATGAAGTTGGTCAACGCACGCGGCGGCATCAACGGTGTCAAGACCCTGGTCGAGGAGTGCGAGACCGGCTACGCCACCGACCGGGGTGTCGAGTGTTATGAGCGCCTCAAGGGCAAGCACGGTGGCGCTACCGTGTTCCAGCCCCTGTCCACCGGCATTACCTTCGCGCTGACCGAGAAAGTCCCGAACGACAAAATCCCGATGATCACGTCGGGTTATGGCCGCAGTGATTCGGCCGATGGAGGCGTTTTCAAATGGAACTTCCCGCTGATCGGCCACTACTGGGTGGCTGGCGATACGGTGCTCATGCACATTGGCAAGCAGGCCGGCGGCATGGACAAACTCAAGGGCAAGAAAATTGGCGTCGGTTACCACGACAGCCCGTTTGGCAAGGAATTGCTGCCCATTCTGCAGGAGCGTGCCGCCCAGTACGGCTTCACGCTGCAACTGCTGCCGATTGCCGCCCCCGGCGTGGAGCAAAAAGCGACCTGGCTGCAGGTACGCCAGCAGCAACCCGATTACGTGATCCTGCAGACCTGGGGCGTGATGACGGCGACGGCCATCAAGGAAGCGCAGGCGGTGGGTTACCCGCGTGAAAAAATGTTCGGCACCTGGTGGTCAGGCGCCGAGCCGGATCTGAAGGATGTGGGTCAGGGGGCCAAGGGCTACAGCGCCGTGATGATGCAACACGGTGCCGAACCACAGTCTGCCGTGGTGAAGGAGATCCTGGAGAAAGTCCACGCTAAAGGCCAGGGCACCGGACCCAAGGAAGAAGTCGGCCAGGTGCTCTACATGCGCGGTGTGATCGGTGCCATGCTGGCCACTGAAGGTGTGCGTGCCGCGCAGGAGCGCTTTGCCAAAGGCAAGGTTGTGACCGGCGAGCAGGCGCGCTGGGGTTATGAGAACCTGAACCTGACGCAGGCCAAGCTTGACGCCCTGGGCTTCAAGGGTGTCATGCGCCCGGTCTCCACTAGCTGCTTTGATCACATGGGCTCGGCCTGGACGCGTGTTCACACCTGGGACGGAGCCAAGTTCGTCTGGAGCTCCGATTGGCTCCAGGCGGACGAGCAAGTGATCAAGCCACTGGTCAAGAACTCGGCAGACAAGTACGCAGCCGAGAAAAAGCTCACACGGCGCTTGGGGGCTGACTGCCAGTCTTGAAAGCACCTCCGTTGCCCGCTCACGGCCCCGGCATCGGCTTGCAACGGCGAGGACGCAAGTCGCCGATCCCCCCTTGCAGAGGGGCAACACCAACGGCCCGGCAAAGCCGGTCCCGCGGTGTTTCTGAAGGGGTGGATCGCTTGCGCTTGCCACGGGATGGCGGCTCTTCGGAGCCGCCAAATGCAAGGGCCACCTGGCGGGCCTTGCATTTGGTTTGAATGGAACTAACACCATGAGTGATGCGAAAAATATTGTTCTCAACGTCAACGGCATCGAGGTGATCTACAACCACGTGATCCTGGTGCTCAAGGGCGTCTCGCTCAACGTGCCCGAGGGGAAGATCGTGGCCATTCTGGGCGGCAACGGGGCCGGCAAGACCACCACCTTGCGGGCCGTCTCCAACCTGTTGCGCGGCGAGCGCGGAGAGGTCACCAAAGGGTCGATCGAGTTGCGCGGCGAGCGCATCGAAAACCTCTCGCCGGCCGACCTGGTGCAACGCGGCGTGGTGCAGGTGATGGAAGGTCGGCATTGCTTTGCGCACCTGACGATCGAGGAAAACCTGCTCACGGGCGGCTACACCCGCAAGGACAAGGGCGAGATTGCACGCAATCTGGAGAAGGTCTACACCTATTTCCCGCGCCTGAAGACCCGGCGTACCAGCCAGGCGGCCTACACCTCGGGCGGCGAGCAGCAGATGTGCGCCATCGGCCGCGCCCTGATGGCCAACCCCAGCATGGTGCTGCTCGACGAGCCCTCCATGGGCCTGGCACCGCAAATCGTGCAAGAGGTGTTCGAGATCGTCAAAGACCTCAACCAGAAGGAGAAGGTGACGTTCTTGCTGGCCGAGCAAAACACCAACATGGCCCTGAAGTACTCCGACTACGGCTACATCATGGAATCGGGTCGGGTGGTGATGGACGGCGTGGCCAGCGAACTGGCCAACAACGAGGACGTCAAGGAGTTCTACCTGGGCGTGGGCGGCGGAGAACGCAAGAGCTTCAAGGATGTCAAGAGCTACAAGCGGCGCAAGCGGTGGCTGGCGTGAGCGTCTCGCAGGACCATTTATGACCGACTACTTCGATGCCCTCGAAACGCGCACCCCCGAGGCGCGCGATGCCGCGCACATGGCGGTGCTGCCCGGCCAGGTGCGCCATGCCCAACGGGCCTGCGCAGCATTTGCCGAAATCCTCGGTGTGGTGGATCCGGACAGCGTGTGTTCCCGCGCGGCCCTGACCAATCTGCCGGTAACCCGCAAGCATCAACTGCTGGCACGCCAGCAGGCCGAGCGGGCGGCCGGTGGCAATGTGTTTGGGGGCTTCAGCGCGCTGGCCTATGGCGCGGCGATGCCGCGCCTGTTCTCCAGTCCGGGGCCGATCTATGAGCCCGAGGGGACGGCGCGCGACTACTGGCGCATGGCGCGCGCGATTTTCGCGGCCGGATTTCGCGCCGGCGATTTGATCCATAACAGCTTTAGCTACCACTTTGTGCCGGCCGGCTCGATGATGGAAACCGGCGCCCACGCGCTGGGCTGCACCGTATTTGCCGGCGGCACGGGCCAGACCCAGCAGCAAGTGCAGGCGATCGCGGAACTGCAACCGGCGGGTTACATTGGCACGCCCAGCTTCCTGCGCATCATCGTGGAGAAGGCGCAGGCCATGGGCGTGGGCCTGCCCAGTCTAAAAAAGGCCATGTTTGGCGGCGAGGCGTTTCCCCCCAGCCTGCGGGATTGGTTTGCCCAGCACGGCATTGCCGCTTACCAGTGCTATGCAACGGCGGATCTGGGCTCTATCGCCTATGAAACGACGGCACGTGAGGGCCTGGTGATCGACGAAGGCGTGATTGTCGAGATCGTGCGTCCCGGCACCGCAGACCCGGTCGCAGAGGGAGAGGTGGGCGAAGTGGTGGTCACCAGCCTCAATCCGGTCTATCCCCTGATCCGGTTTGGCACCGGCGACCTGTCAGCGGTGCTGCCCGGCCCCTGCCCGACCGGGCGCACCAACATGCGTATCAAAGGCTGGATGGGGCGGGCCGACCAGACCACCAAGATTCGCGGCATGTTTGTCCACCCCGGCCAGGTCAATGACATCGTCAAGCGCTTTCCCGAGATTGCCAAGGCGCGCCTGGTCGTCACCGGTGAGATGGCCAACGACGCCATGACGCTCAAGGTGGAAACCGCTTGCAGCGGACCCGATGGTCTGGCCGCCAAGGTGGGCGAGGCGATTCGGGATGTGACCAAGCTGCGTGGCAACGTCGAACTGGTGCTGCCGGGCAGCTTGCCCAACGATGGCAAGGTGATCGAGGACGCCCGCAGCTACAAATAGGCGCCAAACTCAGTAGTTTCCACACTGACGGTCAGTTGGCGACCCGGTAGACTGGCGCGATCACTACTAGAAGGAGATCCGTCATGAAACGTCTGTTGGCTGCTGCCCTGGCCGTCACCGCCCTGTCGACCTTCGCGCAAGGTTTCCCTGGCTCGAAGCCCATCTCGATCGTGGTCCCGTTTGCGGCTGGCGGTCCGACCGACCGTGTTGCGCGCGACCTGGCCGAGGCCATGCGCAAGACCATGGGCGGCGGTGCCAACTTCGTGGTGGAAAACGTTGGCGGCGCCGGTGGCACGATCGGCGCGACCAAAGTTGCCAAGGCCGCGCCAGATGGTCATACGCTGCTGTTGTTTCACATCGGCATGGCCGCCACGCCGGCGCTGTACCGCAAGCTGCAATACAAGCCGCTGGAAGACTTTGAGTACCTTGGCTTGATCAACGAAGTGCCGATGACCCTGATCGGCAAGCCGCAGTTGCCGGCCAATACCTATCGCGATTTCGAGGCCTACATTCGAGCCAACTCCGGCAAGCTCAACCTGGCCCACGCCGGCCTGGGCTCGGCCTCGCATCTCTGCGGCCTGATGTGGCAGCACGCCGTCAAGCTCAACGAAGCCATGACCACCATTCCCTTCGGTGGCACGGCGCCGGCCATGAACGCGCTGGTGGGCGGGCAGGTCGACGTGATGTGTGACCAGACCACCAACACCACCGGCCAGATCGAGGGCGGACGGGTCAAGGCCTTCGCCGTCACCACGCCAAAATCCCTGAGTGGGCACAAGCTGCTGAAAGACTACCCCAGTCTGCAGGAGATGGGGCTGAAGGACTTCAACCTCACCATCTGGCACGGCTTATACGCCCCCAAGGGCACGCCGGCGGCGGTGCTGGCCCAGCTCAACACGGCCATGAAGGCTGCGCTGAAAGACCCCGCCTTCGTGCAGAAACAGGAGGGCCTGGGCGCCGTGGTGGTGACCGACAAGCGCATGGAGCCCGAAGCCCACAAGGCCTTCGTGGCCGCCGAAATCGCCAAGCTCAAGCCGGTGATCGAAGCCGCCGGCAAGTTCGCGGACTAGCTGACAAAAGGCCCCCAGCGTTCGCGGCTAGACGCCCCAGGTGACGGGTTCGCCCGCTGGCTCGCAGCGACGCAGCATGTCGATGAACGGCAGGGTGCGCTGGCGCAAGCCCGGCGCCTCGTACTTGGGCGCCTCCTTGCCCTCGGCCAGCGCCCGCGCGCTGGCCGCTTGCCGCTCGGCTTCTTCCTTGGCCACTGCGGCTTGCAACGCCGCCACGGCTGCGCTCATTTGCTCGGGAAGGACGATGCCTTTGCTGGCGTCGGCGCCGTTGAGGTCTTTGCCAATGATCTGCAACACACGCCGCCCATTGGGCTCCAGCATGATGAGGTCGCCGGTGACTTTGGATTTGAACTTGTAAAGCATGGTGCGGTCCTGGTTGATGCTTGGGGGCATTGTGCGCCGCCCCCAGAACCCGGTGGGCCTACCCGTGTTGACAATAATTAGTTTAGGCTTAAACTAATTGCCATGAATATCCTGTGCATTGGCGGTGGCCCCGCCGGACTCTATTTCGCGCTGCTGATGAAGCTGCAGAACCCGGCCCATCGCGTCACGGTGGTCGAGCGAAACAAGCCGTTCGACACCTTTGGCTGGGGCGTGGTGTTCTCGGACCAGACCTTGCTCAATCTGCAGCAAGCCGACCCGGTGACGGCGCAGCAAATAGGCGATGCCTTCAATCATTGGGACGACGTGGAGGTGTTCTTCAAGGGCCGCAGCGTGCGCTCCACGGGCCACGGTTTTTGTGGCATTGGCCGCAAGAAGTTGCTCAACATCCTGCAGGAGCGCTGCCTGGCCCTGGGTGTTGACCTGGTGTTCGAGCAGGACGTGCAAGACGACCAGGCGCTGGCCGCCCACTATCAGGCCGACCTCGTGATAGCCAGCGATGGCCTTAACAGCCGCATCCGAACTCGTTACGCGAAGGTGTTCCAGCCTGATATCGATACCCGGCTGTGCCGTTTCGTCTGGCTGGGCACGCACAAGATGTTCGATGCCTTCACCTTTGCGTTTGAGCAGACCGAACACGGCTGGTTTCAGGCGCATGCCTACAAGTTCGACGACGAGACCTCGACCTTCATTGTGGAAACCCCGCAGGCCGTGTGGCAGGCCCATGGCCTGGAAGAGATGAGCCAGGAGGAGGGCATCGTTTTTTGCGAACGCCTGTTTGCCAAGTACCTGGACGGCAACCCCCTGATCAGCAACGCCAAACACTTGCGCGGATCGGCCAACTGGATTCGTTTTCCGCGCGTGGTGTGCAAGACCTGGGTGCACCGGGTCCACATTGGCGGGCGCCAAGTGCCGATCGTACTGATGGGCGACTCGGCGCACACCGCGCACTTCTCCATCGGCAGCGGCACCAAGCTGGCGTTCGAGGACGCCATCGATCTGGGCAACGAATTCGCGGCCTCGGTCGAGGCGTTTGTTGACAAGCCAGCCGAGCTGGGCGCGGCGCATGACATGGACCAAGTGTTGCGGCGCTACGAAGCGCGGCGCAGCGTCGAGGTGCTGAAGATCCAGAACGCGGCACGCAACTCCACCGAATGGTTCGAGAACGTGCAGCGCTACAGCGGCTTCGCTCTCGAACAGTTCGCATATTCGCTGTTGACGCGCTCGCAGCGCATCAGTCATGAAAACCTGCGTCTGCGCGACCCAGCCTGGCTGCAGGGGTATGAGGCCTGGCTGGCAGGTGGCGAACATGTGCCGCCCATGTTGCTGCCGTTTACCGTTCGGCAGATGCGGCTCAAGAACCGCGTTGTGGTGTCGCCCATGGCGACCTACAGTGCGGTCGATGGCCTGGTGCAGGACTTCCACTTGGTGCACCTGGGCGCACGGGCGCTGGGTGGCGCCGGCCTGGTGATGGTGGAGATGACCAGTCCGACCCCCGAGGGCCGTATCACGCCCGCTTGCACCGGCTTGTGGAACGACGCGCAACTGGCGGGTCTAAAGCGCATGGTTGACTTCGCACACAGTCAAAGCGGTGCCAAGATCGGCATTCAGCTCGGTCACAGCGGCCCCAAGGGTTCCACCCAAGTCGGTTGGGAAGCGGCCGACGAGCCTTTGCCGACCGGTGGCACCCATGCCAACTGGCCCGTGATGGCGGCCAGCGCCGTGCCCTATGGCGAGCAAAACCAGGTGCCACGCGCCATGACGACCGAAGACATGGCCCAGTTGACGCAGCAGTTCGTCGACGCCGCCCGACGCGCCGCCGCCGCCGGCTTCGACTGGCTGGAGCTCCACTGTGCACACGGCTATCTGCTGTCCTGCTTCATCTGCCCCCTGACCAACCTGCGGGCCGACGAGTACGGCGGCAGCATCGAGAACCGCTGTCGTTATCCGTTGGAGGTGTTCACGGCCATGCGCGCGGCGTGGCCAGCACACTTGCCCATGAGCGTGCGCATCTCGGCGCACGATTGGGCGCCCGGCGGCAATACGGCGGATGACGCGGTGCTGGTGGCGCGCCTGTTCAAGGACGCTGGCTGCGACATGATCGACGTCTCCAGCGGCCAGACCACGCGCGCGGCCAAACCGGTCTATGGCCGCATGTACCAGACACCCTTTTCGGATCGCATCCGCAATGAAGTGGGCATTGCCACCATCGCGGTGGGTGCCATCAGCGAGGCCGATCATGCCAACAGCATCATCGCCGCGGGCCGGGCCGACCTGTGTGCGATTGCCCGCCCACATCTGGCGGACGCGGCGTGGACGCTGCACGAAGCCGCCAAGCTCACCGGACCGCTTGGCAGCGCGCAGGACGGCGCGGTGGAGTGGCCAAAGCCGTACTGGAGTGGCCGCGATCAGCTCTATCGCGAAGTCGCCAGGCAGAAAGCTTCGTTGGCCCAAAGCCAGCGCGTCCCGATGGTCACCCAGATCACCGAACGCGAAGAGGGGTTCTGAGGTGGACCTTGAAGCCCGCCTGCAGGGAGGCGCCCAGCACCCGCAAGCGCTACGCCTGTGGTTGCGCCTGTTGACCTGCAGCCAACTGATCGAAAAGCAGGTTCGGGTAGGCTTGCGCGAGCAGTTTGGCACCACCTTGCCCCGCTTTGATCTGATGGCCCAACTGGAGCGCGCCCCAGAGGGACTAAAGATGAACGAGCTCTCCAAACGCATGATGGTGACCGGCGGCAACATCACCGGCATCACCGATCAACTGGTCGGTGAAGGGCTGGTGGAACGGGTCGAGGTGGCCGCCGACCGGCGCGCCTGCCGCATCTGCCTGACCCCCAAGGGGCGCAAGCAGTTCATCGACATGGCCAAGGCGCACGAGGGCTGGATCGTGCAAGCCTTTGCCGCCTTGGGCGACAAGGATGTCGCCACCTTGCACCGCCTGCTGGGCAGGGTCAAGGAACACACCAAATCGACACTCAACACTGCATTGGACCAAGCATGAAACACTACATTGGCGCGCACAACCCCATGCGCACGCAATTTGACGCATGCGCCAACTACCAAGCCCGGCACTTTGCCTGGCATTTCGAGCGCACCAACGAGCGCGGCGGCGTCGGCACCATCACCCTGAACCGGCCCGAGCGCAAGAACCCACTTACTTTTGACTCCTACGCCGAGCTGCGTGATCTGTTCGGCGCTCTGAGCCGCAGCACCGACGTGCAAGCCGTGGTACTGACCGGCGCGGGCGGCAACTTCTGCTCGGGCGGCGACGTGCACGAGATCATCGGCCCGCTGACCGGCATGCGCATGCCCGAGTTGCTGGAATTCACCCGCATGACCGGCGCCTTGGTCAAGGCCATGCGCGACTGCCCGCAGCCGATCATCGGCGCCATCGATGGCATCTGCGCGGGCGCCGGGGCCATGATGGCGCTGGCCTGTGACTTGCGTTTCGGCAGCGCCAACACCAAGACCGCCTTTCTGTTCACCCGGGTCGGTCTGGCCGGAGCGGACATGGGTGCTTGCGCGCTGCTGCCGCGCGTCATTGGCCAGGGCCGTGCGTCCGAGTTGCTGTTCACTGGCCGGGCCATGAGCGCGGCCGAGGGGCTGGCTTGGGGCTTCTTCAATGCTCTGCATGAAAGCGCCGAGCTGTTGGCCAAGGCCCAGGCCTTGGCTACCGAGCTGGCCGCCGGCCCGACCTTCGCCCATGCCATGACCAAGACCATGCTGCAGCAGGAATGGGCCATGACCATTGAGCAGGCAATCGAGGCCGAAGCACAGGCGCAGGCGATCTGCATGCAGACGCAGGACTTCAAGCGCGCCCATGAGGCCTTCGCGGCCCGGCAAAAGCCGATCTTTGGTGGAGACTGATGATGAGCACGCCCCAGACCGCCCCGACCAGCCACCTCGCGCTGCCCTTCTTCGACCCCGAGCACCAGGCGCTCGGACGCGACATTGCCGCGTGGATGCCACAGCAGCAGGTCGACGAGTCCGATGACCGGCGTGCCTGCAAGCAGTGGACGCGCCTGCTGGGCGATGGCGGCTGGCTGCGTTACTGCGTGCCGGCCGAGTTTGGCGGCGCACTGGACCGGCTTGATTCGCGTGCACTGGTGGTACTGCGCGAGACGCTGGCGTTTCATTCGCCGCTGGCGGACTTTGCCATGGCGATGGCGGGCCTGGGCAGTGGCGCCATCACGCTGGCCGGTAGCGCGGCGCAGCGGGCGGCCTATCTGCCGGCGGTGGCGCGCGGCGACAAGCTAGCCGCCTTCGCGCTGAGCGAACCGGGCGCCGGGTCCGATGTCGGCGCTATCACAACGATAGCAAACAGCATACCGTCCACGAGCGCTACCGGCTCAAACGATGCCTACGTGCTGAACGGCGTGAAGACCTGGATCAGCAATGGCGGCATTGCCGACTTCTATTGCGTGTTCGCCAAGACCGATCCAGCCGCCGGAACCCGCGGCATCTCCGCCTTCATCGTCGATGCCGGAACCAAGGGCCTGGACGACACGGAACACATCACCGTGATGGCGCCGCACCCCTTGGCCTCGCTGCGCTTCACCAACTGCGCGCTCGACGCCAGCGCCCAACTCGGAGAACTCGGCGGCGGCTTCAAGCTGGCCATGCGCACGCTGGACATCTTTCGCGCCTCAGTGGCGGGCGCGGCACTGGGCATGGCCCGGCGGGCGCTGGCCGATGCGGTGGCGTTTACCCAGGCACGACCGATGTTTGGCCAGAAGCTGGCCGACATGCAGTTGACCCAGGCCAAGCTGGGCGACATGGCCGCGCTGCTTGAGTCGGCCGCGCTGCTGACTTACCGCGCCGCCTGGTTGCGCGACTGCGTGGGCACCGCCACGCCGGCGCAAGCCCAGGCCTACACGGCGGCGGCGGCCATGGCCAAGCTGTGCGCCACCGAGAACGCTCAGCGTGTGATCGACATGGCGCTGCAGATGCACGGGGGCATGGGCGTGAAGGTGGGCACCAAGGTCGAGAGCCTGTACCGCGACATCCGCGCGCTGCGCATCTACGAAGGTGCGACCGAGGTGCAGCAACTCATCATCGGCAAATCAGTGTTGAAGAACGGAGGCCTGTCATGAATGCTCCCGTGAGCACCGGATACAGCGCGCAGGTCGACCGGTTTGTGCATCAGCGACTACCGAGTGCGTCGCAGATGCCCACGCTGCGCTTTGAGCGGCCCGAGTTGCAGTTCCCGCCCCAGCTCAACCTGGTGGCCGAACTGCTGGACAAGGCCGTGCAGAAGGGCTGGGCCGACCGGCCCATGCTGCGCTCCTCGACCCGCACCCTGAGCTACGCCCAGGCCCGCCAGGAGGTCGATTGCATCGCCCAGGTATTGACGCAGGATCTGGGCCTGGTGCCAGGTAATCGTGTGCTGCTGCGCGGCGGCAATTCGATCAGCATGGCGCTGGCCTGGCTGGCTGTTGTGAAGGCTGGGCTGATCAGCGTGGCCACCATGCCGCTGCTACGCGCCAAGGAGTTGGGCGACATCATCGACAAATCGCAGCCCACGGTGGCGCTGTGTGACGGCCAGTTGATGGATGAGCTGCGGTTGGCGCAGGCGCAGCATCCGGGGCTGGCCACTGTCATGCCTTTCAACGTGCACGGGCAGCCGGACTCGCTGGAGGCGCGCGCCCGGCGCAAGAGCGGCGTGTTCGAGGCCTGCCCGACTGCCGCCGAGGACATCGCCCTGTTGGCCTTCACGTCCGGCACCACCGGCAAGCCGAAGGCGGCGGCGCACACCCACCGCGACGTGCTGGCCGCCTGCGAAACCTGGCCACGCCATGTGCTACAGGCCACGCCGGACGACATCGTGATGGGCTCGCCACCACTGGCCTTCACCTTTGGCCTGGGCGGCATGTTGGTGTTTCCGATGTGGGCCGGTGCTTCGGTGTTTTACCCCGACATTGCCTACACGCCGCAGGCCATGGCCAAGCTGATTCACGATGTGGGTGCCACCATTTGTTACACCGCGCCCACCTTTTACCGCCAGATGGCGCCCTTCATGAAGGAGCAGATGGCGCAGCGCGGCGCGGGTTCGCTGCGCGTGTGCGTCAGCGCGGGTGAGGGCTTGCCGGACGCGACGCGCCAACTCTGGAAAAACAGCACCGGCATCGAGATCACCGATGGCATTGGTGCCACCGAGATGTTTCACATCTTCATCTCCTCGGCGCCGCGGGAGGTGCGCCGCGGCGCCATCGGCAAAGTAGTGCCGGGCTACAGCGCGCGTGTGGTCGATGACGACGGCGCGGAGCTGCCGCGTGGCACGGTGGGCAAGCTCGCGGTGATCGGCCCTACCGGCTGCAAGTACCTGGATGACGCGCGCCAGGGCAACTACGTGAAGGACGGCTGGAACTACCCCGGCGACGCCTTTGTGCAGGATGCCGACGGCTACTTCTTCTACCAGGCCCGGGCCGACGACATGATCATCACCGCCGGCTACAACGTGGGCGCCCCCGAGGTCGAAGACGCGCTGCTCAAACACCCGGCGGTGGCCGAGTGTGGGGTGGTGGGGCTGCCCGACGCCGAGCGCGGCATGATCATCAAGGCCTTTTGTGTGCTCAAGCCAGGCGAGCTGGGAGATGCCGCGATGGTCAAGACGCTGCAAGATCACGTCAAGGCCAACATCGCACCCTACAAGTACCCGCGTGAAGTGGTGTTCGTGCCCGGCCTGCCGCGTACCGAAACCGGCAAGCTGCAGCGCTTCAAGCTCAAGCAATCATCCTGAGGCCAGTGCGCAAACCATTAAACAGTTGAGGACAGAGCTAAAGGTCTGTCCCGCAAACATATATGACTACACTTCAACCCCCCGGCTGGGCGAGCGCCAAGGGCTACGCCAACGGCATCAAGGCACGTGGCGCCATGGTATTCGTGGGCGGCCAGATCGGCTGGAATGCGCAGCAGCAGTTCGAGTCCGACGACTTCATTGCCCAGACCCGCCAAACGCTGCTCAACGTGCGCGCCGTGCTGCAGGAGGCCGGTGCCGGCCCCGAGCACATGGTGCGCATGACC
>JAUXWC010000244.1 GCA_030685025.1 Rhodoferax sp. | reverse complement strand
GCTTGGCCAGCAACATCTTGAGGCCCAGCCACCCCAGGTAGGCGGCGCCCAACCACTGCACGGCGTTGAAGGCATCCGGGTAGGCGGCCAACAAAGCGGCCACGCCGGCCACGGCCGACCACATCAACGCCTGGTCCCCCAGGATCACGCCCAGCGTAGCCCCCAGCCCACCGCCGATGCCACCCTTGCTGGTGGAGGTGATCAGTGCCAGATTGCCGGGGCCGGGAATAAGCAAGAAAACAATCACGGTGACGACAAAGGTGCCGTAGTCGGTAACGCCAAGCATGGGGATTTCCTTTGGGGATGGAGGGGTGAGTTTACGTTAGACGGCCTTGGGTTTTGGTCTGGGGTTTGTTGGCTGGGGCTCTCTGTTCGATTGAGGCGGTTGGCGAGGCTGGCCGGCTGGAGTGGCCCAGGTGGTTTTACTCCGTGATAGGGGTAGAGAAGGCCTTCGCCTCCCCTCCCTCCGAACCGTGCGTGCGGTTCTCCCGCACACGGCTCTCCAGTTAGTAGTTTCCTCATCGGGATTGGCTCGCATAGTGATGGGCCTGCGTCATGGTGAACAGTCCCAAATTTGCGAAGTACGCATTTGGCCAGCGTCGGTGATCGTCATGGCAGCGCCCCATTCCCGGTCTCTTGTCCTGCTTTCGCAGTATCGAGCGCAACCGCCGACGTATAAATCCGTCTAGGTTTGTGAATGTGCGCGAGTGGGCGTGTTTGAAGTATCCAAACCAGCCTCGAATCATCGGCGTCAGGTCTTCAATGATGGCGCGCACGCTGTCGCCTCTGGTGCGTTTTGTCTTTTCGCGTACCTTGTCCTTGAAGCCTTTGAGACTCTTGTCTCGTACCCTGCGCCGTCCCGCCTCGAACCGGTAGCCCAGAAACTCAAAGCCTTGTCCGCTTACCAAACAGTCCCCCACGTGGGTTTTGTCCGGATGCAGTGCTAGGCCGTTTTCTTCTACCCAGGCCTGAACTTCTTCCAGTGCCGCTTGCGCTTGTGACGCGGTTTGGCACAGGATGACGAAGTCATCGGCGTAACGCACCATGCGGTAGCCCAACTCTGACATCTTTACGTCCAGGGGGTGCAGGTACAGATTGGCCAGCAACGGGCTGATCACGGCTCCTTGTGGGGTGCCTGCCGTTGGTGTCCATCTCTCCAAGTCCCGAACAACGTCTTGTTGCAGCCAGCTCGCCAGCAATTGCAGCAGGCGGCCGTCGCTGATGTGCTCTTCGATTCTGGTCTTGAGCAGTTCATGCGGGATGCTGTCGAAGTAGCCTTTGAGGTCAGCATCCACCACGTGGGTGTAGCCGTCCTTGAGGCATCCATCGACTTCCCTGAGCGCGTCTTTGCAGCCTTTGCCGGGTCGAAATCCGTAACTCGTGGGCAGAAATTCTTTCTCAAAGATCGGCTCTATCACCCGTTTGACCGCCGTTTGCACGATTCGGTCTTTGACGGTGGGGATGCCCAAGGGCCGCGTTTTACCGCCTGCTTTGGGTATTTCTACCCGCCGCACCGCTTGGGGCCGGTACCTTCCTTGTTCGAGGTCTTTTGCCAGTTCGCTCAGATACACCTGTTCATTGGCCGCAAATCTCTCTACGCTTTGCCCGTCTATGCCTGCGGCTCCCTTGTTGGCTTGGACTTGTTGCCAAGCCGCTTGCAAGGTGCTTGGGCGGTAGACTTTGTCGATCAAACTAAACCACTTGTTTCCTTTGACGCCGTTGCCCAGCGCCGCCAACATACGTTCCGTCCAGATGGCACGATCCACCCACACCCATTGGCTTGGGGCAGATTCAGTTTGCTTAGCCTTCTCTGGCACTGTCACTGATTCGCTCATGCTTGTCGTACTTTCTGAACTTTACGTCTCCACTTTCCTACCACCCTTGGCTGATGCGGCTTTCCTACTCCGCACTTTCCGGTCTGCCGTCTGCTCGGTTTAGGCGCGAGGGGATGTTCCCCGGTTATTCAAACTTTTGTTTGCGCACCGTTTCCAGCGCGTGTTGGCCTTGTCTGCTCTTGCAGCCCATCGCTACTACGATGGCTCTGACTCCTGCTGCCCGTCACCTCGGGCTGCAGGTCTCCCCGCTTGTCTCGCTACACCTACCCGACATTGCGCCTCCAACCACGTGATGTACCCCAGCATCGCTTTACACGCCAAACCTCAGCGTACTGGGCGAGTTTCGGGCTTCGCCTTGAGAGAGGAGGCTCGCCGTCACATCCCGCCGAAACGAGTTCGTTATCCTGCGCACTGCCAGTTCGCCATCCAGTTGCTCCCCACCCCGCTTCACAGCGACGCAGTTACCTTCGGCTACAGGGTCTTGGCTTGCCCTGGCACGGACTCTCACCGTGCTGATATAGCGCCTTCACGGGCGCACTCCCCCGGCCTTCGGCCTCCTCCTTTACCTGCGTAAAACCCCCTGGGCCACTCCAGCCTACGGTGTTGGACGCCCCCACTTCTCGGTGCGTCCCAACATGAGTCATGTTCATCAGTGTTCGGCAGCGGTGCCGGTCACCGCGACTTGCCGTGCTTGCTTGTGAGCGAGTGCAACCGACGCCCGCAGATGGGTTGGGGCATGCGTTTTGCGTAGGTAAAGGAGGAGGCCGAAGGCCGGGGGACACGGAGCAAAACGC
>JAUXWC010000243.1 GCA_030685025.1 Rhodoferax sp. | reverse complement strand
TTGTTGGTGGCGCGACCGATGGCGCACAGGTCCAGGCGTTGCGCCACTTCCAGCCCCATTTGCGTGATGCCACTGCGCGACACCACGATCGGGATGCCCATTTGCGCGGCCTTGATCACCATCTCGCTGGTCAAGCGACCGGTGGTGTAGAAGACCTTGTCGGCGCCGGACGTACCGGCTTTGCCGGACGGTGCGACAGGGTTTGACATGGGGGCGTCATCTTGCATCCACATCCAGCCCGCGATCGTGTCGATGGCGTTGTGGCGGCCCACGTCCTCAACAAAGGTCAGCATCTCGTCACGCCGGAACAGCGCGCAGCCATGCACCGAACCAGCGGTCTTGTAGGTGCTGTCCTGCACGCGGATGGCGTTGACGATGGCGTACAACTGCTCCTGCGTCAGCGTGGCGGCGGGGAGCACCAGTTGGTCGACATCGGCCATCAGGCTGCCAAATACACTGCCCTGTCCGCAGCCGGTCGTGACCACCTTGCTGGCGGTCTTTTCCTCAATGTTGGCGATGCCGCTGCGCGTTTTGACGGCGGCGGCGCCAACCTCCCAGTCCACCGTGATCGACTCGACCTCGTGCGCGCTCGTGATCAACCGCTGGTTGCGCAGGTAGCCCAGCACCAGCAGCTCGGGCTGCGCGCCCAGGGTCATCAGGGTGACCAATTCGCGCTTGTCGACGTAGACCGTCAAGGCGCGCTCGACCGGAATCCAGACGCGCTGCAACTCGCCAAATTCATTGACGGCGGACAGTTCGCGCGTCAGCGGCAAGCGTGCATGGCTAAGTCGAGGCAGGGGCAAACTGGGCATGGTTTCAGCTTACATCAAGACGCCTGGACGGGGCGGCAAGCTCCCGTTCACAGCGACGCCTGCCCTGCGGTGCATCAGGGCTTCTTGGCCGGTGCACCGGGGGCAGCGGCTGCAGGTGTGGCCGCGGCCGCGGGCGCGCTGGCCACGGCGGGTGCTGCCGCGGCGGCAGGCGCATAGACAAAGGCGCCGGGATCAGCACACGCCGGCAAGGCGGGCGCCGGTTTGACTTCCTTGCCCGCCGCCTTGGCAGTCTTGGCGTGGTGCGCCGCGACTTTGTCTTGCGACTTGCACAGCAGGTAGCCGTCTACCTTGCCGCCCCAGGCGGTCTTGGCGGCGGCCTCGACCGCCTTGGCCTTGGCCTCGTCACTCGGGGCGGGCAGCTTGGCCAACGCGGCCGATGTGCACGCCAGAAGAAGAGCACTGATCAGGATGGTATTTTTTAAGGCTGTCATGGCAGGTGTCTCTCTCAGGCTTGAACGGTTTGGCCAGGGGGCGCATCGGAAGAACGCTGCGCGGGAATCTTGCCGGACTTGACGTCGTCGTACCACAACTCGTGGTGCTCCTTGGCCCAAGTCTCGTCCACGTAACCGGTCTTCATGCCCTGGTACGCACCACTGGTACCGATGGTGCCCATATAGATGTGACCCAGCATCATGGCCAGCATCAATACGGTCGATACCGCATGGATGACGTGCGCCACCTGCATGGTGCTGCGTTCATACAACAGGCCCGGCACCAGCTTGTCCATCACCAGGCCGGAGCCGACCACGATCAGCCCCAAGGCCAGCATACCGACCCAGAAGAGCACCTTCTCGCCTGCGTTGAAGCGGTGCGAGGCCACTTCATGCTCGCTCAGCAAACCGCCGCCACGCAGCAACCAGGTGAAATCCTGCGCGCGTGGCAAGTTGTCCTTGATAAAGGTGACGATCACCACCAGCAGCGACACCGCAAACACCGGCCCGGCAAAGTTGTGGGCGGTCTTGAGCGCGTAAGCCAACCAGCCAAACAAGGCAGTGCCGATCACCGGCAGGATGAAGAACTTGCCAAATGCCATGACGATGCCCGACACGGCCAGAATGACAAAGGTCATGGCATTGGCGGCGTGGGCGGCACGCTCGAAGGGCGTGAAGCGCTCGATCTGGCGGCCTGTTGGCGCGCCATGCAGTGCAATGGTGCCAACGCGCCAGTAGAAGACACCAATGGCGCCCAGGACGATCAGTAGCAGGGCACCACCATAGGGAATGATCCACTGGTTGCGAACCTGGCGCCAGACCTCGCCAGCGTTGTTGGCACGCATTCCGGGCACCTTCACAAATGGCTGCACCAGATTGCCCGCCTCCGGCGTGGGCAGGCTGCTGTAGCCAGTGACACCTCCGCTGACCTGGCGCCACACCGGGGCGTTGTTACCCGGTTGCACTTGCGCACGCTCGGCATTGGTCTGTTTGGCGTAGCCCGGCTCACTGCTGGCGTCGGGTTTGACATCATGGATGGAGGGGCTTTGAATCGCCGGTGCCGCCGCGGCTGGTGCAGGGGCTGGCCCCTGTGCCAGGGCGCCGGCCCCCACCAGCATGGAGGCAAGCAGAACTGCAAGCGGTTTGTTCATGCTGGCTCCGGCTCAGTTCATGCGGCTGTAGTCGTTCTGTCCCTGCTGGGCACGCGCCTTGAGGTGCGATTCCCAGGCGGCACGGTCCCGCTGCTTCCACTGCGGGTCCGAAAACGAAGTGCCCACACCCGTGTAGGCAGCGGCGTCTTGCTTGGCGCCGCCCAGGGTTTGCGGCTTTTCGCCGCAGGCTGACAGCAGCGCCAGAGACAGCGCGCCCAAGGCAAAAACAGCGGTGACTCGCTTCATGACTTCACTCCTTCGGGTGCCGTTACACCCGGTTGCCCGGCCTGTTTCGAGCCATAGGCGGTACCCCAGCCCCAGACCTCGGCGCCCTTGTTGCGCTTGACCACGCGGTTGCGAAAGATGTCGGCCACCACATCACCGTCGCCCGCGATCAGCGCCTTGGTTGAACACATCTCGGCGCATACCGGCAGCTTGCCTTCGGCCAGGCGATTGCGGCCATATTTTTCGAATTCAGCCTGGCTGCCGTTGGCCTCGGGACCGCCGGCACAGAAGGTGCACTTGTCCATCTTGCCACGCACGCCAAACGTGCCTTGCGAGGGGAACTGCGGCGCGCCGAACGGGCAGGCATACGAGCAGTAGCCGCAGCCGATACACACATCCTTGTCGTGCAGCACCACACCCTCATCGGTACGGTAGAAGCAATTGACCGGGCAGACCGCCATGCAGGGTGCATCACTGCAGTGCATGCACGCCACCGAGATCGACTTCTCGCCGGGAACGCCATCATTCAGGGTGACGACGCGACGCCGGTTGACACCCCATGGCACCTCGTGCTCGTTCTTGCAGGCGGTGACGCAGCCGTTGCACTCGATGCAACGCTCGGCGTCACAGATGAATTTCATTCTTGCCATATCGTCTCCTTCTTTCCGAGGGTCTTGGTTGTCATTGCGGGCCTGACCCGCAACCCACGCTGGCACACCACCGTGGATCCCGGATCAAGTCCGGGATGACGCCGATCTCTTTCATGCCCGTTGCACATCGCAAATCGTTGTCTTGGTTTCCTGCATCATGGTCACGCTGTCGTAGCCATAAGTGGTGGCGGTATTCACCGCCTCGCCGCGCACCACCGGGGCCGCGCCATTGGGGTAATAGGCCAACATGTCGGCGCCCTGCCAGCGACCCGAGAAGTGGAACGGCATCCACACCGTATCGGCCCCCACACGCTCGGTCACCAGCGCCTGCACGTTCAGCCGCGCACCGGTCGGCGTGGACAGCCAGACCCGATCGCCGTTGCGAAAACCCCGCTCGGCCGCCACCTTCGGATTGACTTCGACAAAGGCTTCCTGCTGCAGCTCCGCCAGCCAGGGGTTGGAGCGGGTCTCTTCGCCGCCGCCTTCGTACTCGACCAGGCGACCCGAACTCATGATCAGCGGGTACTTCTCGTGCAGCTTGTCGGCCACCGCCTTGTCCTGCACCGACTTGAACAGGGTTGGCAAGCGCCAGAACGCCTTCTTGTCGTCGTGGGTGGGGTACTTGGCCACCAAGTCCGGGCGAATGCCGAACAGCGGTTCGCGATGCTGCGGAATGGCGTCGGGGAAGTTCCACACCACGGCACGTGCCTTGGCGTTGCCGAAGGGGTGGCAGCCGTGGTTCTTCATCACAACGCGGATGATGCCGCCACTGGCGTCGGTCTTCCAGTTCTTGCCTTCGGCCGCCGTCTTCTCGGCATCCGTCAGTTCGTCCCACCAGCCCAGCTTCTTGACCAGCACGTGGTCGAACTCGGGGTAGCCGGTGGTGATGTCGGCGCCCAGTGAATGCGAGCCATCCTCGGCCAGCAGGTTCTTGCCCTCACGCTCCACGCCGAAGTTCGCTCGGAAGTTGCCGCCGCCATCCATCACGTGTTTGGAGGTGTCGTACAGATTGGACGAGCCGGGATGTTTCATCTCGGGCGTGCCGTAGCACGGCCAGGGCAGCCCGAAGTAGTCGCCGGTGAAGTCGTAGCCGGTTTCCTTGTCTTTGCCGCCCTTGGCCTTGAGGGTCTTGACATCAAACACGTGCATGTTGCGCATGTGGGCCTTCAGGCGCTCGGGGCTCTGGCCGGTGTAGCCAATGGTCCAGACCGACTTGTTGATCTCGCGAAGGATGTCCTCGGGCACGGGCTCATCCATGCCACCTACTCTTTGCATCTTGTAGTTCTTGCTCAGCTCCTTGCCAAAGCCCAGCTTGTCGGCGAACTGCTGCATGATCATGTGGTCGCTGCGGCTTTCCCACAGCGGCTCGATCACTTTTTCGCGCCACTGCAAGGAACGGTTGGAGGCGGTCACGGAACCACTGGTTTCGAACTGGGTCGCCGCGGGAAGCAGGTACACCGCCCGATTCGGATTCACGTCCTCCGGCTTGCCGGGCATGGCCGCCATGGCGGCGGTGGCGGATGGATAAGGGTCCACCACCACCAGCAGATCGAGCTTGTCCATGGCGCGCTTCATTTCCAGCCCGCGAGTTTGCGAGTTGGGCGCATGGCCCCAATAGAACACGCCACGCAGGTTCGAATCCTGGTCGATCAGCTCGTTCTTCTCCAGCACGCCATCGATCCAGCGCGACACCGTGATGCCAGGTTTGCTCATCATGGCGGGCGAGGCAAACTGCTTCTTGATCCACTCGAAATCGACGCCCCAGGCCTTGGCAAAGTGCTTCCACGAACCTTCGACGATGCCGTAGTAGCCCGGCAGCGAATCGGGATTGGGACCCACATCGGTGGCACCCTGCACGTTGTCGTGGCCTCGGAAGATGTTGGTGCCACCGCCCGACTTGCCCACGTTGCCCAAGGCCAGTTGCAGGATGCATGAAGCGCGCACCATGGCGTTGCCAATGGTGTGTTGGGTCTGGCCCATGCACCAGACGATGGTGCCCGGCCGGTTTTCATTCAGCCAGGTCGCCACCTTGAGCATCTGCGCCTCTTTGACACCGCAGGCCTCCTCGACCTTGTCCGGCGTCCACTTGGCCAGCACGTCCTCGCGCACTTTCTCCATGCCATAGACACGATCATTGATGTACTTTTTGTCTTCCCAGCCGTTCTTGAAGATGTGATACAGCAAGCCAAACAGGAAGGGAATGTCGGTTCCAGAGCGGATACGCACATACTCGTCGCCCTTGGCGGCGGTGCGTGTGAAGCGCGGGTCCACCACGATCATCTTGGTGCCGCCCTCTTTGGCATGCAGCATGTGCAGCAGGCTTACCGGGTGTGCCTCGGCCGCGTTGGAGCCGATGTACAGGGCGACCTTGCTGTTTTGCATGTCGTTGTACGAATTGGTCATGGCGCCATAACCCCAGGTATTGGCCACTCCGGCCACCGTGGTGGAGTGGCAGATACGCGCCTGGTGGTCGCAGTTGTTGGAGCCCCAGAAGCTGACGAACTTGCGCAGCAGGTAGGCCTGTTCGTTGTTGTGTTTGGAGGAACCAATGTAGTACACGCTGTCCGGGCCGCTGGCCTTGCGCAGCTCAAGCATGCGCGCTGTTATTTCGTTCAGCGCGGTGTCCCAACTGATGCGCTGGTACTTGCCCTCCACCAGCTTCATCGGGTAGCGCAGGCGAAACTCGCCGTGGCCGTGCTCTCGCAAGGCGGCCCCCTTGGCGCAGTGCGCGCCGAGGTTGATGGGCGAATCAAACACGGGCTCCTGGCGCACCCAGACGCCGTTTTCCACCACCGCATCCACGGCACAGCCCACCGAGCAGTGGGTGCACACGGTACGCTTGACCTCGACTTTGCCCTGGCCAATCGCCGCCGCCCCCGGCGCCGCATGCGCTTTCTTGACCAGGGTTAGCTGTGAGGCGGCCAGGCCAACACCGACACCCAGGCCAGAGCGTCGCAAAAAGGCACGCCGGTCCATCGTGGGCAAGGCTTGCGACAGACCCCGACGCAGGCTGTGTGCAAAGGAAGCGCGCGCACCGCCACCGGCACTTGCTGCTGGGGAAACTTTGGTTAACAACATAGTAAAGCTCCAGATGCCAGGGTCACACCAGGGTGGTTTTGTAATACTGCTTGACGTGTTCCGAGAGCGTGTAGCCGCCACCCCTCTCGGGCGCGACTTTGGGCGCCGCGGGTGCCGCCTCGATCTGGCGAACACCGGGCACCAGACTGGCCGTGGCAGCGATGGCACCGACCGTGCCCATTCCTGCAAACAGGGTGCGCCGCGAAAGTTTGTTTGGGGGCTGGTTCATGCGTTGGTCTCCTCGATTGGTAGCTTAGGCAAAAACTTGCATAAGCCAAGCTGGGCAGACTATATCGACACCACACAGGGGTCACAAGGGGTAGAAACGACCACTCGCCTGACGCGGTTGCGACCGAGTTGGACGGCCCGCGACAGATGGTCCAAATCCAGATTGCCGGCATGAACCGTGCCATATTCATACCGCAGACGGATTCAGAGCGGGCGCCACCCGCCTGGCCATCCAAGCCGAGTCGGCAGCGGGTCAGTCTGTCGTGCCGGTTGCGACAATTTGTCGCGATAACTGACACGAGCATGACGCTGCGGGCCCGCAAATAAAAGATTGGCCTTGCCGCAAACCGGTTACGACCGAGCCAGTGTCCGACTATTTCACTAGGGTTTGGGCCTAGAATTCCGGCAGCCAACGACACTGCCCGTCCACCACCTCGCATCGCCAGTGAACCACCCCTCCCTATCTCACGCCGGCAAAAGCACCGAGGGCTGGCCGATCTGGTCGATCCTGATCGTCGATGACGAGGAAGGCATGCGCAACTTCCTGGTTAAGACCCTGGTGCCACGCTGCCGCACAGTCATGAGCGCGGGCAGTGCCGAAGAAGGCGCCGAATTGCTGCGCGCGCAGCATGTGGACCTGATCATTCTGGACATCTCGCTGCCCGGGCGCAGCGGCGTCGCCTGGCTCAAGGACTTGCGCGAGCAGGGCTTCTCCGGCGAGGTGATTCTGATCACCGCCTTTGCCGACCTCGACACCGCCATCGAGGCCCTGCGCGCTGGCGCCTCGGACTTCATCCTCAAGCCGTTTCGGGTGCCGCAGATTCTCAACGCCGTCAAGCATTGTTATGACCGCGCCAGCCTGGCCCGCGAGAACTTCGTACTGCGCCGCTCGCTGTCGGCGCGCCTGCCCGCCGGGGACGGTCTGGTGGGTCGCTCCCACCTGATGCGCCAGTTGCGCCAGTCCTTGCAACGGGTCGCTGGCGTCAGCAGCACCGTGTTGCTGCAGGGCGAGTCGGGCACCGGCAAGGAACTGGCGGCGCGCGCCCTGCACGACATGAGTTCGCGCGCCAGCGGCCCCTTTGTTCCACTCAATTGCGCAGCGGTGTCGCCCGAGCTGATCGAGCGCGAGCTGTTTGGCCATGCGACCGGCGTGATTCAGGGTGTCCCCAAGGCGCAAGATGGCTTGTTCTACTACGCCCAGGGCGGCACGCTGTTTCTGGACGAGATCGGCGAACTGCCCCTGCCGCTACAGGCCACACTGCTGCGCACGCTGGAAGACCACAAGATACGCCCGGTGGGCAGCCAACAGTTGTTACACGTTGACGTGCGCATCATCGCCGCCAGCAACAAGTCGCTGGCCGCCGAAGTCAGCGCCGGACGCTTTCGCAAGGACCTCTACTACCGCCTGCAGGTTGTGGAACTGACCCTGCCGCCCCTGCGCGAGCACAAGGAGGACCTGCCCGAACTGGTGCAACACTTCGTGAACCAGCTCGCACCCCTGTTGGGCGTGGCGCCCTTGTCGGTGACTGCCAACGAGATGGACTACCTGCGCCAGTACGACTGGCCCGGCAATGTGCGTGAGTTGCGCAATCTGCTGGAACGCTCGCTGATTCTTGGCGCGCTCAACGTGTCGGCCCTGTATGCCCAAAGCGGCGCAAGCGATTGTGCCAGCAGCGCCACACTGCCGCATGGTGCCACCGATCTGCTGACGCTGGAGAAGCAGCATATCTTGTCGGTACTGGACTCGGTGCACGGCGACAAGACACGCGCCGCGCAACTGCTGGGCGTCTCGCGGCGCACGCTGGAGCGGCGCTGCGCGGAATGGGCCATAGGCTGATGCCATGAGTCAAGTGCCGCCGACGCACTGGCTGCAGCGTTCCATCCGCAACAAGCTACTGACCATGGCCTTGCTGCCACTGGCCGGCGTGTTGCCGCTGCTGGTGGCGGCCTTGGCCGTGTGGGGCAACGCCGCCTATGACCGGCTGCTGATCACCAAGGTGCGCAGCGATCTGGCAGTGGCGCGCGGTTACTTTGACCAGGTGTTGGGCGAGGTGGGATCCGGCACCCACGCAGTCGCCGCTTCGCACCAACTGCACCTGTCACTGGAGCGGCAAGACCGCCCGGCCCTGCAAGCCCAACTCAAGCGCGAGCGCGAGCGCCTGGGCTTCGACTTCATCAACCTGTACGGACCCGAGGGCGACTGGCTTACCGCCGACTGGGCCACCGATGCCTCGCCCCCAGGCGCGCCCAACCGGGCCCTGCCCGACCCACGCGCCAGCCTGTCGGTGTTGGATCACGCCGCGCTAGTCGCCCTGGCACCGCACCTGGCACCACGCCTGCGCATCCCAATCGTCCCGACCGCCAACGCCGCGCCCAGCCAACGCACGGTCGAAGATCGCGCCATGGTGATGCTGGCCAGCGCGCCCGTGCTCGGCTCTCGGGGTGAAACGCTGGCGATACTGCGCGCAGGCGTTCTACTGAACCAGAACTTGCCGCTGATCGATCACATCAACCGCATCGTGTACCCCGAGGGCTCGCTGCCGCTGGACAGCCTGGGTACTGCCACGCTGTTCATGGACGATGTGCGCATCACCACCAATGTGCGGCTATTCCAGAACCAGCGCGCCATCGGCACCCGGGTTTCACAATCGGTGCGCGAGGCGGTGCTGGGACGCGGCGCCACCTGGCTCGACAGCGCCTTTGTGGTCAACGACTGGTACGTCTCGGCCTATGAGCCGGTGCTCAATGCCGCCGGTGAACGCATTGGCATGCTGTACGTGGGCTACCTGGAGAAGCCCTTTCGACAGGCCAAGTACGCCGTTTTGGCCATCATCGGTGTCATCTTCCTGGTGGTGATGGCCCTGTCGGCCTTGTTTTCGGTCCGCCTGGCCCGCAGCATTTTCCAGCCGGTGGAGCGGATGAACGCCACCATGCGGCAGTTCGAGGAAGGCCAGTCCAGCGCCCGCGTTGGCAGCGTGAGCGCGCGTGACGAGATTGGCGCGCTGGCCGCTCACCTGGATCACTTGCTGGGGACCGTGGACGACAAGACACAAGCGCTGCAACGCTGGGGCGAAGAACTCGACACCAAGGTCGCCGAGCGCACCCGCGAACTGGAGCAAGCCAACCACACCCTGCAGCAAGCGCAGCAGCAACTGGTCAAGTCCGAAAAACTGGCCGCCATCGGTCAGCTCACCGCCAGCATCGCCCACGAAATCAACAACCCGATCGCCGTGATTCAGGGCAACCTGGACCTGATGCGTGAGACATTGGGCGAACGCGCCCACGACGTGCACGGCGAGATGAAGCTGCTCGACGAGCAGGTCGAACGCATGCGCCTGATCGTGACGCAACTGCTGCAATACGCGCGCCCCACCGAGTACGCCGGTTATGTCGAGGCCCTGGATGTCAACCGTGTGCTGGCCGACAGCCTGGTGCTGGTCGCCCATTTGCTGGCCAACCGGCGCATCGAAGTGCGGCGCCACGCCGAGGCGACCACGCTGGTGGGGCTCAACCGCCAGGAACTGCAGCAGGTGGTGATCAATCTGCTGGTCAACGCCATCCAGGCCATGCCGGACGGCGGCACGCTGACGCTCAGGACCCGCAACTGGGCCGCGGACGGGCCAACAGGCGCCGTCAGCAAAGGCGCGTGCATCGACGTGCAGGACAGCGGCGCGGGCCTGAGCCCCGCCGCGATGGACAAGCTGTTCAAGCCCTTCTTCACCACCAAGAACGATGGCAACGGTCTGGGGCTGTGGATCAGTCAAGGTCTGGTGGAGCGCTACGGCGGGCGCATCACCGCCGCCAACGTCAGCGACGGGACCGGCGCATGCTTCACGATCTGGCTACTGACCGAGCCGCAGGTGCCCGATGCTGCCACCGGCTCCACCAACAACGGGCGGTCGCCCGTGGTCCTGTAGCCAACCGCCACGGAAGTGGCTGGCGGGCAGTGGCCCGGCCGGTGACGCCAGCGTTGATAAACTCTGAAACTTGCGGGACAGAGCTTGCCGCCAAGCGGCTGCGGTCTGTCCCGCAAGGTTTCATCAAGGACTTACACCATGTCTGAACTCGTTTCCTACCAACTTGACGATGGCATTGCCACGCTGACCCTGTGCAACGGCAAGGTCAACGCCATCTCGCATGACGTGATCGCCGGCCTCAATGCCGGACTGGACCGCGCCGTGGCAGACAAAGCCGTCGTCATCATGACCGGCCAACCGGGCATCCTGTCGGGCGGCTACGACCTGAAGGTGATGACCTCGTCCATTGAGAATGCCATTGCGCTGGTCACCGTCGGCAGCACATTGGCGCGGCGCATGTTGTCGCACCCCTACCCGATCATCGTCGCGTGCCCGGGCCACGCGGTGGCCAAGGGCGCCTTCATCCTGCTCTCGGCGGACCACCGGATTGGCACCGAAGGTGCATTCACCATCGGTCTGAACGAGGTCCAGATTGGGCTGACCATGCACCACGTTGGCATTGAGCTGGCGCGCGATCGCTTGAGCAAGGCGGCGTTTCAACGCTCGGTGATCAATGCGGAAATGTTCAACCCGACGACGGCCAGGGACGCGGGCTTTCTGGACAGCGTGGTCGCGCCGGAAGCGCTCATGCCCAGCGCCGTGGCGATGGCGCAGCAACTCAAGAAGATCAACCAGCAGGCCCATGCCGGCACCAAACTGAAGGCTCGCAAGGCGCTGCTGGCAACCCTCGACGCGGCGATTGAGTTGGACAAGACCGCCGGGTTTTCCTGAGCGGGCGCCGGCGTGGCCGGTGAGGGCCGATGCGCGCTGGCCGCCTTTACCAGCGGGGCTCGCCCCGCTCATTGACGGTCAGAGTGCGGCCAGGCGGGCTGGTCATCTGAACGCGGTGCTCCACGCCACGGAAGTTGTAAGTGACATCCCAGTACTGCGGCCGTGCCTGGCTCGGCACGCGCTCGCAGCGCCGGACATCCTGAAAGGTCGACTGCCCGGGGGTGCTGTCGCGTCCGATGTTGGCTCCGATGGCCGCGCCGGCAATGGCGCCGCCGACCGTGGCCACGTCCCGGCCAGTGCCACCCCCGATCTGGTGCCCGAGGACGCCACCAATGATGGCACCCACAATCGCATTCGGCACATTGGCGTTGTCCTGGTCCACGGCGACATGTTCCCGCTCGACCCAGCAGCGTTGTTCGGGCAAACCGACGACCGCGCGCGCCACGCTGATCTCCACCTCGTACAAGCGTTCATCCCGGCGACGCCGGTAGTCAGGGCTGCCACCGATCGGCATGGGCGCATAGCGATGGTCATCAATGCGGGCATCGCGGCCCAGGGCCCGCACCGATGACAGACGATCGTTCAAGCCCATCGAGCCCAGGGACGGGTAGCTCCCAGGACGCAGCACCACGCAGCGCCCGGCAAAGTGTGGGTGTTCACAGACTTCCCACCGATCACCGACGACGATCACGGACGAGGCCCGATCAGCGAAACCGAAACGCCCGAAGTCACCAATCTGCCGATCCGTGGTGAACGACTGTCCCTGAAATCCATCGTGTTCGTAAAACGTGGCCTGCGCGGCCACCGGCGCAACGGGGTAGCGCGTGTCATCGGTAAACGGCACATCCCCGCTAGCAGCCCGGACCGAAGAGAGCCGGTCGTTCAGCCCCAAGTCACGCAAGGACGCATAACGACCCGGCCGCAGCACCACGCAGCGCCCGCGAAACTGCGGGTGCTCACAGGCTTCCCAGGCGCCACCGGTAACGACGACCGAGGAGGCGCGGTCAGCGAAACCATGCGGTGCGAAGTCGTTGATCGGCCGGTCAGCGGTCAGCGACTGGCCCCGGAAATCATCATGCTCGTAGAAGATGATCTGCGCCACCCGGGTCGGGGTGAGCGGCGGTGGCGGATAACGTGGGTCTTCGCCGCCATGCATGTCCCGCCCGCCGGAGCGCACCGATGACACCCGGTCATTCAAGCCCATGGCCCGCAAGGACGGATAACGACCCGGCCGCAAGACGACGCAGCGTCCGCCAAAGCGGGCATCCTCACAAACCTCCCACGGCCCACCAGACACCTCGGCCGACGAGGCGTGGTCATCGAATCCATAAGGCTGCAGTTCGGCAATCGGCCGGTCCGCGACAAAGGACCGGCCCTGATAACCATCATGCTCGTACAGGGTGATTCGCGACGACATCGGCAGCGCAACCGGCGGTGCCACCGGCGGTCGCCACGGTTCGACCACGCGAGGTTCGCGGTGCGCCGCGCGCACCGACAGAATGCGAGCGCGCAAGCCCATCGCGCCCAGTGATGCATAGCTGCCCGGGCGCAACACAACGCAGCGGCCACTGAACTGCACCTCTTCACAGAACTCCCACTGATCGCCAGCCACCACGACGGACACCTCGACATCGGAGAAGCCGTAACTTCGAAGGTCTGCCATCGGCTTGTCGACCGTGACCGCCTGGCCCTCGAAGTTCTCCCGTTCAAAAAAACTGACCTGTGCGCTGGCCTGGGTGGCCACCAGCGCCAGCGCCAACGCGCTTAGGATTCTGACGACTGCCTTCATGATTGACTCCTGCCGAGCCGCCTCAAAGGAGGCAACGCCCCCTCGGGGGGCAGCGAACGAATGTGAGCTTGGGGGTTCATGGTTTCTCCCGTTGAAGCGAGTTGTTGACACGCCATCATGACGCACACTGGCTCGACACGTCAATCGTCCATCGGCGCCGCACTGGCCTGCACTCAGCACACACCCCAGAGAAGAACTGCCGTGTCATCGTGCTGTTGGCGGTGGTCAAGCGCCACGGACGGAACTCCGCATCTCGTCGAAATGGCTTCTGCACATAAGACCTGCAGCCCGCTCAGCAGGTGAAAAACTTTGGCCGCATGAAGGGCCGATCAGCACCCAGTCGGGGACTTGCTCGGCAACGGGAGAGCACAATGGATCGAACGGATCGTTTGAGTGGATAGAACCGATCCTTGCTGCAGGCACACCCACCAGTCGTTCGCAAAGGTAGATTGCGCCGTCCTCGGATACGAAACAGCACACCGCCCCAAGGCAATTGCGCCGCCGCGCCTTGGGTTGCGATGTTGGGCACAGCGTGAATACTTTGTGATCGCAGAGCGCGGGCGCAAGAACGGTGCGTTGCCAGAAACCGAAGTTGCCCGCGAAGTTGATGCCAACGTGTTGCATGGCCTCGCGGACGAACTCCGCAACCTGGTCGGGCGCATGGCCTTCGGGTGGAATTTCGCTTGCTTGCACGAGAACGATGCCATTCACCGCACCGCACGCCAGCAATTCGAACAGGTTCGACCTCTGCTCCAGGGCTACGGCAAGATCCACGTTCAGCGTCAGTGGCAGTCCGGCGTCTCGCGCCGACCCCAGACAGGAAAGCAGGCCCGTCCCGGGTGTCAGATCCTGCAGACCTTGCAGGGTCACGCCGCGCTGATAGATCAAGTGAAGGTTGCGTCCTTCGTGAAAACCGGAGCACTTGGCGAGCCACGCGCTGTAGCGACCGAACCAGCTGCCCAGAGAAGCCAGAAAACCGACAAGGTCGTCGCCTTCGAGCAAGCTCATGTGAACGCGAACGCTGCGCAGAGTCGCTGCGACCGCATGGTCTCGATGGT
Organism: Rhodoferax sp.; assembly: GCA_030685025.1. Classification (GTDB taxonomy): domain Bacteria; phylum Pseudomonadota; class Gammaproteobacteria; order Burkholderiales; family Burkholderiaceae_C; genus Rhodoferax_D. The sequence goes on along the minus strand of JAUXWC010000243.1, from coordinate 3,064 downwards.
TGTCGTCGTTGAACACTGGAATACTCCTGCGGCCTTTACGGGCGTGATCCGCGCCGAAGGTAGCGCCCGTCGAAGAGGATAGGAACGCCTTCTCCGGAAGAGAGCAGCGCGCGAAGATCGGCACTCTCCCCGCGAATGGCGTGAATATGCAGATGGGGTTCCGACGTATTGCCGGAGTTGCCGATCTGGCCGAGCGCCTGGCCGGATCGAACCTCGTCCCCCGCTTTCACCTCGACGCTGCCGGCACGCAAATGGGCCAACAGGACTGTGACGCCATGGCAGGCAATGGCAACGAAGTTGCCGGCCAGGTTGACGCTGTCGGCTTGACCGATAGCCTGATCCGGCAGGTCGTTGCGCGCCGCGAGGACGCGACCGGTACAGGGCGACACGACGGGTACACGATAGGCGTAGTAGTCGTCGAGCGCCTGGGGTCGCAGTCCGTTGGCACGCTTGCCGCCCGGCCCAAGGACGACGATGTCGTTCGCGTGGCGCTGCGCCGGCACCGAATGGTGAGGATTCGTCAGCAGAGTCGGGCCACCGTGCGCAACGTACCACTGCACGTTGCGCAGCGGCATCTCGAGCGCAACGGGCGGTTCATCGGGTTGACGAAAGAGATACAGCGCCCCCATCGCAGCGAACGCCATGACCGCCAATGACGGCAGCACTACCTTGAGCGGCTGAATGGGGGCGGCGCTGAAAGGCCATAACGCGCGGATCTTCCAAAGGGCGATTGCACACAGCACTACGATGGTGCCGATGATGCTGCCGATGGAGGCGGCGGTTCCGAAAATGTGCGTGGGCGCCACGAAGAACCAGATCGTTGCGAAGATCAGTCCGGTGATCGCCTGCAACGCCCACGCCAGCCCTCCATGGGCAGTTGGCACAAGCATGAAGGTCGCACCGACAAGCAGCGGCGTTGCGCTGGCAATACCGGCCAGGAAACTGAACATCGGGAGATTCATCATGACCTGTCGTGTCGCCGTATGCTGCGGATTCCACAGCATACGGCTGCTGAGCTCGGAGTTACGCAGGCAACCGGGCACCTGCCTTGGCGCTTGTTACTACTGGTACTCGACTTCCCACTTTGTTGCCACGTATGTCAAGGACACAGCAGAGACGACGGCCGCGAGGGCGCTGACCACCGCCGCAGCTGCCATGATCACAGGGAGAGCAGTCGGCGCAGCGCTTGACGAAATGTTGGCCATCGTCGAACTCTTTCTCGCCTGATCGAAAGCCGTGCTGGCCTTTCGCTCAACCCCCCGCATCTCTTCGCGCATGAGTGCCGCAAAGTCGCGATCAAGCTCAACCCCGTGTTGATGCGCAAAGGTGATCGGATTCCTTATGAAGGCGATTCGATCCTGTGCCGTTGCAGTTGCCTTGGTGATCAACTCGACCTGTGCAAGGATTGATTGAGCGCGCTGCGATGGGAATGCAACTCGGAGATCACGAAGCGCTTCTGCCGATGAACGCAACGGCGGCTCAATGGCTGCCGCGCCAACCGCGCCTACTGCCGCCGCCGCAGTTGCAGCAGCGATGCCAAGCCCGCCGCCTGCGCCGACTTTCAGAAAGTCTCTCTTGTCCATATGTTGCCTTTCATGTGAATAGGAAAACCAGGCAAGGCCACGAGCGCACCTTGCCGCATCACGCTATTTGAAGCGTTTTCTCGAAGTCGGTGTCGGCCCAGTGCCGAAGCGCCGCTGCAATCGCACATGCGGTGGCGTCGTCGAAATGTCGCTTGATCGCCGCAGCGGCGTCCGGTCGGGAGAAGATATCGGTGCAGAACTCGCACATGTTGTGATACCGCGGCCTGATTTGGATCTCCGCTTGCTGAAGTATTGGGTAGAACGCCGCCACACCGCTGAACACCAGGACTCGCAACATAGGTGAAGCCTGCATTTCATCGACAATCTCACGCAGCGGCTGATCATGAATGTTGCCGAAAGCCAAACCTTGCGTCTGGTCAGCGCCCGCACAACACGGGTACACATCTCCTCTGGCGTTGACCGTCAGATTGAGCGCCGAATGACAAGCTCCGGCGATCGCCATTTCGTCCGCGCAGCCATGGTGGAATTCATCGGCGTCGATCTCGCGCGCTGCGCGACCCGTCGAGAAAACGGGACAACTGTGAATGTTGCTGGCACGCTCCACGCTTTCCGGACGCAGGCGGGAGAGTGCTTCAGCGGCCGTATGGCTCTTCGTGGTCAGCAAACGAAGGTGGGGTTCGATTCCATGCTCAACACATGCATCGATGCAGTTTGACACCGCATGAGCGCTGACGTACGGGCCATGCCAGTGATCCCAACTTATCTCCATCATTGTTACACCGGATTGCGCCGCCTGCTGGGCGATGCGCATTGCCTTGCGCTTGGTTGCGGCCCAATAGGCGTTCGTCGTGGTGCTGATGTCCTGGAAGTGCTCAAGCCCCTTCGCGTACTCGAAAACTGCGAACAGATCGTCAGGCCGCAGGAACGCCGCTCCCCCTGAAGTATGGAAGCGGCGCCCGATCTCCTTGATGTCCACGGCACTGCGCAGCAAGTCCTTCACGTCATCGGTGCCGAGACGATGATCGCCAATGAGATCGCTGCCCTTCGGCCCGGCCGACTGGTAGCACATCGCGCACTTTGCGTTGCAGCGCGAGTTGGTCTCGACCACCAGTGACGAGAAAGTCATCGGCAGGTCCAAATCGGTCAATGCAACTTTCACTTCGCCTACTACGCGCCCGAACGCAGCCGCCGCGCCACCGTGCCCGGCCGCACGAAGTCGGCGGCGCGGCAAAGTCGGTAGAGTGCACTGTATCAGCCAAAACAGTCAGCGCAAAAGAGTAGAGTGAGTGTACAGCAGACACCGTTTACAGCAAACCGTTTCCAGCCGACGATCAAGACTTGGGTGGCCATGCAAACCTGGCCGTTTGGTGTGCCCAATTGCGGCGTGTTCGGGGATCGTTGAATAATCACATCTTTGAAAGGCTGCGGACCCATGGAAAGTCAAACCCTTATCCTGATCGTGAGTGTGGCGGTGGTGTTGGGGCTCGCATGGTTCGTGTACCAGGAGCAACAAGCACGCC
>JAUXWC010000200.1 GCA_030685025.1 Rhodoferax sp. | reverse complement strand
CTGGGAGTTGAGCAGGGTGCGCACGATTTCGATCGACTGGGGTAAGGCCAAGGTGCGTTTGATCTGGTTTTGCAGGTGCATACCGCCAGCTTAGGGGCGACAGGGAGAAATGTCCAGCGATTTATTTGGGTACTTGGCAGGACTAGCCATGTCCCAAACCGTTGCCGCGTCGATTGGCTTGTCCAAGCGCGCGTGCCGCGCCTGCCTGCGCTACAGTCTTGCCATCAAATTGCCATGAGTCCCCCATGAATCCCCAGTCGATTGCCAACACCATCACCCCCGAACGCCTGCCCGAGCTGCTGCGCGCCAGCCCGAAGGCTGAGTTGCACATGCACATTGAGGGCTCGCTGGAGCCTGAGCTGATGTTCCAGTTGGCCCAACGCAATGGCCTGGCCCTGCGCTACCCCAGCGTCGAGGCCTTGCGCGGTGCCTATGTGTTCGACAACCTGCAGAGCTTTCTGGACATTTACCACGAAGGCACCTTGGTCCTCAAGACCGAGCAGGACTTCTACGACATGACGCACGCCTACCTGGCGCGCGCCGCCGCTGACAACGTGGTCCACACCGAGATATTTTTCGACACCCAAACCCACACCGGGCACGGCCTGTCGGCGCAGGTGGTGATCCAGGGCCTGCACCGCGCCTGTGTGGACGCACAGGCCGAATTTGGCATCAGCGCCTCGCTGATCCTGTGTTTTCTGCGCCACCTGAGCGAGCGAGAGGCGTTTGAGTGCCTGGAACAGGCGCTGCCCTGGCGCGACAAGTTGGTGGGCATCGGCCTGGCCTCCAGTGAAGTGGGGCACCCACCTGAAAAGTTTGCCAGGGTTTTTGCGCGCTGCAAGGAACTCGGCTTTCGGTTGGTGGCGCACGCCGGCGAGGAAGGCCCGCCGGCCTACATCTGGAGCGCGCTCGATGTGCTGAAGGTCGAGCGCATTGACCACGGTGTGCAGGCGCTCAAGGACCCGGCGCTGGTGGCGCGCCTGGTCAAGGAGCGCATCCCGCTGACCGTGTGTCCGCTGTCCAACCTCAAGCTGCGCGTCTTCCCCACGCTCAGCGCACACAACCTGGGCGCGATGCTGGATGCCGGCATCGTGGCCACCGTCAACTCGGACGACCCGGCCTATTTTGGCGGCTACATCAACCAGAACTTCACGCAGACCTTTGCCGCGCTGAATCTGGGCGCGCAGCACGCCTATACCCTGGCGCGCAACAGCTTCGAGGCCAGCTTCATTGATGCGTCAGAGAAGCGCCGCCACATTGAGCGGCTGGATGCGGTGTTTGAGGCTTTCACCCGCTAACCGATTCAAACTTCGAGAAGTCAAGAAAAGACTTCGTCATTGCAGTCGGATCGCCATGTCGAAGTGCCAGGTTCGGCGAATCTCGATCACGTCATACTCCTGAAGCAGGCCCGGCGGGAACGCCTGGTAATTGGCCTGGCTGTGCACCACGCGCCGTATCGCCTCATCAAGGGCCGGCACGCCGCTGGAACGAACGAAGGTGACCGACTCCACCGACCCATCGCTTCGAATGGCCACCGTCACCAGGGGATCAGTGTGCCGCTGCTTGGCCGCTTCGCGGACCATGTCGAACGTCATGTTCAGATGGATCTTGCGGCTCCAAGCTTCCGCGTACAGGATGAGTTCGGCGTTGGCGTCGGTGTGCCCGAAGAGTCTGGCGCGACGTCCGCCGCTCCACGCGGGTGACTGGCGCGCCGCCGCATCACGCCGGTCGGCTTCCTCATTCAATTGGCGCCCGATCGCGCGCAGCCTTTCTTCGCGCTTTTCCGCCTCGGCTTGCAGGGCGGCCAAGCGTGCGGCTTCGACCCGACCCGCTTCCTGGCGAGCGGCTTCACCCCGAGCGGCCTCGGCTCTTGCGGCTTCCTGGCGGGCCGACTCTTGCCGTGACGCCGCCTGTCGTTCCGCTTCAACCCGCGTGGCCTCGGCCCGCGCCGCTTGCTGACGCGTGGCTTCTTGGCGTGCTGATTCTTGGCGCGCCGCCTCTTGCTTTGCTGCGGTCTGTTTGGCGGCCTCCTGGCGCTCGGATTCGACCCGCGCGGCCTCAACCCGCGCCGCTTCCTGGCGAACGACTTCCTGCCGCGCTGCCTCTTGTCGCACGGCCTCTTGTCGTGCTGCAGCCTGGCGTTCAGCCTCCATTTGCTCCGCTTTACGCTGCGCATCCTGCTTCGTCAGTTCGGCCTCGCCAACATCGCGAGGCGGCGGCGGCGCCGGTTGTGGGCTCAGGGGGCTCGCTGCGGCGACTGTGACGGGTGCCGACGCCGCTGGCGCAGCAGGCACGGCCCAAGTCGCCTGGTCCGACTGCGCCACAGCCATCACCTCTTCATGTGGCGTCGGCGGGGGCGCGCTTTCCTTGGGCTGCTCGGCGGGCACAGGCACAGGCACAGGTACTGGTGCTGGCGCAGGGGTAGTAGGGGCGGCAGGGGCCGCTGCGTCTGCATTTGACTTGACCGATTGCTTGGGATTAGCCAACGGCACGATCGCTGCTGGAATCAACGGCGGCGGTGTCGACGGTGTCGACGGTGTCGACGGTGGCGCAGGCGGCAAGGGCGGCGCCGGGGACACGACTGTCATCATCGCCGGCTCAGCCGCACCCGGCTGCTCGGCCCCCGCGCTCGGCAAGGGCTCCGCGGCGGGGACCAACGCCGGCACGAGCACAACGTGCAGATCAGGCGCCTCGATCCGTCGATCCTGCCAGGGGAAGCCAAAACCCGGCAGCCCAAGGCCCTGTCCACCAAAGGTCAGGCTCAACAGCAGCGCGTGGAACAACAGCGAGAAAAAAAGCCCCAGCGCCAGACGCCTGTCTTCGGGGCCCAGCCCCTGGCCGTGGGCTGTGGCTTGCGCAGATCCCGCCGGCTCCGGTGCAGCGGGCGGTGTCGGCGCGTCGCTGGAACCTGTGAAACTCAAGAGCGCTCCGCCGTCGCTGTGCGGACGCTGCCGCTGGCGCGGCCCAGGGTAGTGCCTTGACCTTGCCAATGAACCTCGGGGACATTCGTGAACCGCATACGGCCTATTGTCCAATGCAAACCGTCAGACTCGGGTGTCGATTCTCAGGTTTGCGAACTGGCTGTTCAGCCAAGGGCTCGCCATCGCCACTCGGATCTTGGTGAGCCCGCGCTCTTGGCCAGGACCAATCGGTCGCTGGGCCGGCATCGGGAGCATCAGCCGCGCCGCGCCGCTTCGATCACCGCGATGTCGATCTTGCCCATCCCCATCATGGCTTCGAACGCGCGCTTGGCCACCGCTGGATCAGGATCGGCGATGGCGGCCATCAGGGCGCGTGGCGTGATCTGCCACGAAAGCCCCCACTTGTCCTTGCACCAGCCGCATGCACTCTCCTGGCCGCCGTTGCCGACAATCGCGGTCCACAAGCGATCCGTCTCGGCTTGGTCGTCGGTCGCCACCTGGAACGAAAAAGCCTCGCTGTGCTTGAACGCCGCGCCCCCGTTCAGGCCGAGACAAGGGATGCCCATCACCGTGAACTCAACCGTCAAGACATCGCCCTGCTTGCCCGCAGGATAGTCGCCCGGCGCGCGAACCACAGCGCCCACCGCGCTGTCCGGAAAGGTCTCGGCGTAGAACTTCGCGGCGTCCAAGGCGGTGCCGTCGTACCAGAGACAAATCGTGTTTTTGCTGGTCATCTTGGTTCTCCTAGGTTGGGACTAATACGTGCATTCAGGCCGCGCAGGCAGCCGGGCTACTTCGGCAATTTGCCTACCACGCCGTGGCGCACATGCAAGCTCAGTCATCAGCGATCTGGTTGCCGGCTCCACGCAACGCATTCGCCCAGCGGCGAATGGTCGCGCGAAGTCGGCGCTGCGCTTCGTTGCCCAGCGGCATTTGGGCGACCATGTCCAAGGCCTTGGCCGGCGTGACATAGGCGTGCTCAAGTAGCGCCATGCAGAACTCACGATCCTTGTCCCGGCCCGCCACGGCCTTCGACATAAAGAGGTCGAGGACGTCC
>JAUXWC010000199.1 GCA_030685025.1 Rhodoferax sp. | reverse complement strand
CTGGGAGTTGAGCAGGGTGCGCACGATTTCGATCGACTGGGGTAAGGCCAAGGTGCGTTTGATCTGGTTTTGCAGGTGCATACCGCCAGCTTAGGGGCGACAGGGAGAAATGTCCAGCGATTTATTTGGGTACTTGGCAGGGCTAGCTTGCGTTTCGCCCTCCATGCAGCACGGTTGTTCATACTCGCGGCTGTCGCTCTCGTCGCCTGTGATCGCGGCAGTGACAAGATGGACGAGTGCGTGGATCGTGCAGTTGCGAAGTGCACTCCAATCGGTATCCGGGAATGTGGCCTTTCCAAGCACGCCACTGATGCTGAGTTTGCAAAATGCATACCATACGCGTCGTGCCAGTCAACTGCAATCGCAAGGTGCACCGCGAAATAACAGGAGTCTGAAGATGCTTACGTTTGAAGTTTTCAATCCCCTCGCTGATTGGAATGAGGGCGACCGTCATCTTTCGCCTCATATTCAACTTCGCGCGACGGTTGAATCCGAAGCGTCGGCTACTACAGTCGATGTCGGCCCTCTCTTGGCAACGGATAGAGAGGTTGATGAATGCATCAACCGAGTGATTCAACAACTTGAGCAGTTGCGAGGCACGGCAAAGAGGGGCCTTGTCGCGGCCAAGGCTCGCCAGCTGTCGAGGTGAGACCTAACGGGTCCACCCAAGTCGAACGCCTGCGGCGCCACTTGGCTCCAACGCCACTTCGGCCCTGCTACCGCAAGCGCCCTCTTGTTGCCCGCCGATGAAGCATCAAGGTCCAACCCGCAAAGTGCCCAGAATACACGGCGTTGTTTGTTTTTTTGCCTAGTTTGGCGAGCATTTTCCACGCGACCGACTTGTGCCGCACGTGGCAAACACCTACTATAGCGGGCATTGAGTCGCATAAATGCCTAGTTTAATGAGCAAATTCCTGATGCCCCTGGAAGCCACCGAGCGGATTACCCAACTGGGTCAACGCATCCGGGTCGCGAGGATCCGGCGCGGCTGGTCGGTCGCCGAACTCGCCAGCAAGGCGGGTGTCAACCGCAACACCCTCACGGCGCTGGAGCTCGGTAGGCCGGGTACTGCGGTGGGCGTGTGCTTCACCGTGCTGTGGGCACTCGGGCTGGACAGGTCTCTCAACGCTGTGGCGGATCCCGACAGCGATCTTCACGGCAAGGCGCTCGAAGCGTCGCGCCGCCCCACGCGGGCGGGCAAGGCCCGCAAGGCGAGCAACGACTATGACTTCTGAGCGCGAAGCCTATGTCTACATTCAGCTCCCCGGCACCTTGGAGACGGTGCCGGCGGCGTTGCTCAGAGTGCAGACACTGCCCGACGGCACCCAGATAGGGCGGTTTCGCTACGGCGACCGCTACCTTCAGCGCCAAGAGGCGATTGCGCTCGATCCATTCCAACTGCCTCTCGCCAAAGAAGTCTTCGAGTTCACCCAGCTCAGGGGGATTCCAGGTGCGGCTCGAGACGCAGGCCCCGACGCCTGGGGACGGCGCGTGATCGAACACAAGCTCGAACGCCACGCGGCCGACCTCCAGGAAATCGACTATTTGCTACACGGACCGCAAGACGGGGCCGGGTACCTGAGCTTCGGGCTAAAAGCCGAACCGCCCCCGCCCAAGCGACAGTACAACCGCACGCACCAGTTGGCCGAGCTGATTGCGGCCACGCAGGCCATCGAAGAGGGGCGCCCAGTGGCCGCACATCTGCTCGAACAGATCGATCCGGGCACCAGCATGGGTGGCGCGCGGCCTAAGGCCACCATCGAGGACGCGCAATGCCTGTGGCTCGGCAAGTTTCCCGCCCGAGATGACCGCTTCAACCTGCAGCGAGTCGAATTTGCGACGCTCGACTTGGCACGCCGATGCGGCCTCAACGTCACACAGGCGCGGCTCCAGCCGGTTGGCCAGAGTGATGTGCTGATGTTGCAGCGCTTCGATCGCCAATATGACGAAGCCCGCACCGGCACGGGTTACCTCAGCTTTGGCCTTGTTAGCGGCTTGACGGTGCTCGACTGCGGCGACAGCCACCTGGACCGCGCGCGTTGGTCCTACCCGCTGTTGGCCGACAACTTGCGCCGTTGGTCTGACAAGCCACAAGCCGACTGTGCCGAACTGTTCAGGCGGATGGTCTTCAATGCCACCGTGACCAACAACGACGATCATCCGCGCAACCATGCCCTGCTGCGCAGGCAAAACGGATGGCGGCTGTCACCGGCCTACGACCTCGTGCCAGCACCCGTGGTCAGCCTGGAGCGGCGCGACTTGGCGTTGACCGTCGGCGATTTCGGTCGCACCGCCAGCGTCTACAACCTGCTATCGCAGGCGGGGCGTTTCGGTTTGTCGGCGCAAGAGGCGCGCGGGCAAATCGTTCAACTCGTCGACGTTGTGCGGCATTGGCGAGACAGCTTCTTTGCCTGCGGTGTGTCGGCCAAGGACATCGACACCATCGCCCCGGCATTTCTGCCCGATTGCTTCTTCTTCGAAAGCCGACCCGAGGAGTAAGGCGCCCTCACTTCTTACCCGCCGACGAAGCGCCACGGGCCAGGCAAGTCGGCCCGCACCACCGGCTTGGCAGAGCGCAGCCACTCGTCGATCCATTGCTGTACCCGTGATTGGTTGCGGGCCAGAGTGGCGCAGCCCGGTTCTCGTCTTCGGAATATGAAGGCGGCAATTTCGGTTGTGTCGGTTGCGCATGCACAATCCTCAGCCATGAAGGAATCCG
>JAUXWC010000197.1 GCA_030685025.1 Rhodoferax sp. | reverse complement strand
CGGCAGGATCGCCACGCCAAACCCCACAAACAGCAGCGCGAAGCCTGCGAAGACCCGGATCAGGACCCACTCAGATGCGGTAGTCGGGCTGACTGCCAGCAGGGCGTAGCCAGCCAGCAAGAGCAGCAGGCCAATACCAATGGTAACTTTTCGGCGGATCGACTTGGCACGATACCGACCACGCAACTGGTCGTAGTTGGTATCGGTCATGGTAGGCGGCCGGCTTGGACCATGCGGTTGAAAAGAATGCCCGGAGGTAGCCAGATCACCAAGTCATCAAACTCTCCGCCCAAAGCGGTCGTTCCTTCGGTCGAGGGGCGTTGCACATAAGTTACCCCCAAGGCTCCCCCAGTCTGATTTGTATCTTCATCCACGTTGGTTCCAGAACCATCGGGAATGGCGATGCCCGCTTCGGTCGTGCCCCAATGGCTTCTGCCATGCGAGAAGACGACAACGGGAACACAAGGGTCCGCCGCAGAACACACCCCCGCTTGACCTGCTAGATACACCAATGCACCGCCCGTATCCCTGGTTTGTATCTTCTTAGTCGCGACCGTGTTCAGCAAGAAATTCGCATTGGCGAACGCCGGTGTGACGCTATAGCGCAAAATCTTGCCCCACGCATCTGCCTTGGTCGTGCCCAGCGTGGTCCACGGAATGAGTCCGCTGCAGGCCAGGTCCGTGGCACAAGCCGCGACATTTTCCAGACCATTGACTGCCGACGTTGCCGGTCTAGGCAATCGTCCGTTGACAATTGCGAAGCCGATCAACGCCTCTCGCGCTTCGTCTAGCAAACGCTGTGTGTCTTTGGCACGCTGCTGCTCCAGCTGACTGCCCAGCACAGTCAGCCCTCCGCCCAGCAACAAGCCGAGAATCAACAGCACGATGGCCATCTCGACCAGCGTGAAACCATTGCAGTGCTCGCGTTTCATGAATGAAACTCCATGGTCATTGACTTCGCAGATAGAGGTTTTTCAATGTCACGCCCTGTTGCGGAGGAGCCCCAACAGGAGCCCCGGAACGAAAACCCCCAGTGAAGCCAAAGAATACCGAGTTCATCACCGGATCCAGCGCCACACAGCGCGACATGTGCGGGCTCACCACTGCCTTGATGCTGATGTTGTCAACAGTCCCGACCCAAGTGGCGTTTGGCGTGAGCGACAGCACGCCAGACGACGTAGCGGTCAAACGAAGCGAGTGTGTGACCGGAGTCCCAGCCGGCAGCCCCGGCACCAAGGTGATCGGCGATGCGACCGCGCCGCCGAAAGAAACCCCCAGCGTGCCGGAGGTACTCGTCGCCGTTGTGAAAGTCACTTGGTAGGTGGCCCCAACCGCAGCAGGGCCGACCAGTGCCGCGTTGGGGAGCGACGCCGTATTGGCGCCAACGGTGTGAGAAAGCGCGCCCGCGACCACCGCCCAATTGGTGCCGGTCCAACTGCCTGCCGCCTCGAAGGTCCGGTTGGCCGCGGCGGCAATGATCTCCGGATCAAGACTCTCCACGGGTTGCACGCTCACGTTGTCGATGGAGCCAACCCAAGCGGCATTCGGGGTCAATACCAGTGCGCCAGCCGACACAGCCTTGATCCGCAGGGACTGCCTGACAGGACTTCCAACGGGCACCCCCGGCACCAGACTGATGGCCGACGCCGTTACGCCGCCAAAGGTCACGGCGAGCGTGCCGGGCGTGGTCGTTGCGGTAGTGAATGACACGTCATACTCGGCGCCACTCGCAGCCGGCACCAACAGGGCAGATGCCGGAAGTGCGACGGGGTTGGCACCCGCACTGTGCGACAGCACCCCGGCCCCAAGCACCCAGTTGGTGCCCGACCAATTGCCAGGCGCCTCAAAACTGCGGTTGACTCTGGAAGCGATGAGTTCAAACAGGCCGGTGTAGCCCTGCGAGATGTCGCTGCAATCCTTGCAGTCGACCCAGGCGTTGATCTGCGCATAGTTAGTGGGTGCGCCGTGTGCAGCCGGGCTGCAAACAGAACAGCTCGCATTGCAACCCGTGTAAATTTCGATGCGCTGGTTGTGCGTTTGCAGTGACAGCTCTTCGAATTGGTTGGCCGCGCTGTGCGCGCACCCGGCTGCGCTACCGTCGCAGGCCGCGCTGATGGTTGAGCTGGGCGCCAGCGGCGCATGGTCCAGGAACCCGTCCATCATGATGGCACTGTGGTTCTCAACCGGGTCAGCACGCGCTGCATCCCGAAACACGTCCGTTTCGAAAATGATGGAGTCATGGCCCCACACATCTGCAGAACCCAATACGCCCATAGTCGCTTCGGTACCACAGGTATTGGGTTGCACGCCAAATTGACCGGTAACCATCTGCATGGCAAAGCCATTGCCCCGATCCAAGCCAACCCCCGTCAGCGCGAATGGATCATCGAACCCGAACTTATAGTCGTAATACGCGCGTAGCGTCTTGCCGGCCAGCGGTATGACCGTGGGCGACCACAGGCACCCCCCGCCTGCGCCCGCCGCGTCAGCGATGGTGACGGTCTTGTTGATCGGATCGGTCGTGACGCCAACTCCTACCGGGATGAAGGTGCCGAAGTCCATTGCGAATGAAGCTTGTGTCGCCCCGGCTGGCAACCCTGTGATGCAACGCACCACGTCAGCGCTTGCGGCCGTCGGGTCAAAAAAACTGACCCCTGCATAGGCACCGCTTCCAGGGAATACTGTGTTCGGCCCCTCCAAGTACATGGCTGGGTCCCCGAATACAAGGGGGTTGCCGGTCTGCGCTGGTGTCGCGCGGACTTGTGCGGTCAGCGGAACCGCAGTTCGTAGAGTTCGCTCGCCCGCAAACAAGAGTACGGCACTACATCCCGCTGTGCTATTGACAGTTGAGAGGCCTGCGGGTCTGGCGTAGAGCAGGTTGCTTCGCCAGTTGGTTTGCACAGCCGTCTTCAAGGCGGGCCACGCTAGACTGTGAAGCGCGGTGAAATCGGCGAGCACAGTATCGGCACCTTTGTTGCCTACTGAAGTCGCGGGTAGCATCGCCGGAGGTAGGCCATTGAGATAATCCGCCAAGTCACCGACAAGCGCGTCAATATCCGCTTTGAAGTCACTGCGTCTTTTGACGCGGTCAAATATCTCCGTGCTTGTAATCGATATCGCCTGGTCATTGTTGATGCCGTTGCGAACGCTCTCGGCAATTGACAATGCTAAGGTGCTGTTGGCGTTGGCTGCGGGAGCCGTCCCCGCATACAGGGGATCGGGGCCATCAAGATACATGGCTGCGGCGGCAGCGGTACTCGGCCCCGCGCATTCCGTTCCGACGCCGCCAGCGCGAACTTGAGCACCCAGCACTACACGTGGTGCGAACACCACCGCCCACGGCGTGCCATGGTCGTCTGGTGCCGCCAAGGTAGCCCCGGTGATCGCCTCGACGATCCCGAATTGACCCAGCATGTCCCAGTTCAGAACATCCGTGTCGGGGTTGTTCTTGGCACGCCCCGACACGGCGTACCACAAGCACTCACCGGCGCTGTCCCGCAGGGGAGGAAGGCCCAATGTCCTCCACGGAAGACGGCCCATCACCGAAACATCCCTAGCGCCACACACGGGCTCGGCAAAGCCGTCATTGTTGGTATCCGGGCACGGCAGGTAGCCAAACACTTCGTCCGCACGCGTATCCCGATAAGTCACCGCATACCCGATCAACGCATCCTTCGCCTGCGCCAGCGCCGCCGCCGTCGTTTTGTCGCGCTCGGTTGCGCCACTATTGAGCGCACGCAGCGCAAAGAACGCAGCCAGCACGCCAGCGATCAGCAGGATGACCATTAGGGCGGCACCGCGTTGGCGTTTCACTTCTTGTCTCTCACGGTGACGGCGCCGGGTGCGACGATGTCAGTGCGGCCCTGGGTGCTCAGGTCCAGCGACTCGCCAACCCGCACCGACTTGCCGTCCAGGCCCACGCTGTGGCGCTGGACGCTGACCTTGCCCACCTGGCGCAGTGTATGGCCGTCGACCACCGCCTGCCCGTTGACCCACGCCGTGCTGTTGCCGCCCGTTCGTTTTACCAGGCCATTGACCGTCATCCGAGTGCTGAGCAGCGCCGCGCCGGCCTCGCCCTGACGCGCTTGGGCAATGGCGCTGCGCTCCGCCGCCGAATAGAAGAGCGTGCCCAGTGCGTCGTCGGCCAAGTCCACGTTCTGTGCGCTCGCCACTGCCCCGCCCGGCCCCAACGCCGCCGCGATGAGAAGCAGGCTGGCGCAAACCGTCGCTCGCTGCGGCGTCCATCGTGCCAAGCCTGGTTTGCGGCGAGTGAAGCGGGGGGCATGCATGGGCAAAGTCTAGCAACGGTCGAGGGCTTGGCAAGTAAGGATTGTTTACTGCGCCTTGGCCGCTGGCGCACCGTCATCCAGCGTGAAGAAACGCAATGTGCAGCGCGCCGACAACCCGGTCTCGGTGCGCGCCGTCAGCGCGCACGCGTTCACGCGAAAACGGCCTTTTACCTGAGCGCGGTAGTCGCTCAGGAACGCCAGCAACTCCTGCTCATGGATATCGGTGAGCACGATGTCGAGGTCGTGAAACTCGGCCCGACCCGGGTCGTCCGAGCCTGACTGGGGTGTGGCTTGAACCGGCGCGCCATCGGCGCCCGGCATGGCGGCTTGCAACGCCAGCGGCGCTGGCGCTTGCAGCGTGTAGCTCAGCGAGTCGGGCAAGCCGGCGCGCGCGCGGCTGGCGACCAGTTGCTCGGCCCACGCGGCGCGATCAGGCCGGCCCACCATGCCTTGCTGGCGCAAGCTGGCGAAGCGGCCAACATCGGCCTGCAGATTGGCCAGGTCGCCCTGAAGAAGGGTCAAGCTCGCTCTGCCGGCATCAACCTGTTGTTGCACCTGGGCCAATTGGGCGCGGCTGCGGTCTTTGAGCCAGTCCGTGCCACCGTAAAGCGCCACGCCCACCAGCACCATTGCAGCGAGCACGATCAGGCTGCGACGGGCCAGCCAGAGGATACGTTGCTGGTCA
>JAUXWC010000188.1 GCA_030685025.1 Rhodoferax sp. | reverse complement strand
CGAATACCGCGCGGCAATCCATGCCCTTGGCGCTCCAGCGTGGGCTGCCGCGGCCTTCGGCCTCGCAGCGACGAAGGTAGTGCAGGCAGACTGGAGATTTCTGGTTCTTCATTGGAAGGAACGTGCACGACGCAATTGTTCATCGTACACACGCTGGTAGCTTGACACCATGGCCAGCATACTGAAATTGTCCTGGACGCGCTGGCGGCCGGCCCGGCCAAAACGCTCGGCACGGGCTGGGTCGCTGGCCAGCTCAATCAGGCGCTGGGCCATGGCGTGTGGATCGGCGGCCGCAACGATGAAGCCGGTCTGATCGTGCAGCACCAAATCGGCATTGCCCCCCACGTCGGTGGCGATCACCGGCAAGGCGCTAGCCATGGCTTCCAGAATGGTGTTGGAGATGCCTTCGGCCAGTGAGGGCAGCACAAACGCATGCAACCCGCGCAGGATGTCAGCGACGTCCTGCCGCTCTCCGGGTAGCCATGCCAGGTTGGTCAGGCCTGCGTCATCCAGCTCGGCCTGGACGGCCGGGCGCAAGGGCCCGTCGCCGATCATGACCAATCTCAGCCGAGGCGCCAGCGCCGGCGCCAGGCTCAGCGCCTGCGCAAATGCCCGTGCCAGCGTGAGTTGGTCCTTGACCGTCTGCATGCGACCCACGGTGCCCACCAACCAGTGTTTATCCGGGTCAAACGGGCAGCCGGCGATGGGCTGGGGTCCGGCCGGCGCCGGGAAGAAGCGTTGGGTATCCACCCCGTTGTAGGCCTGGGTGATGTTGGCCTGCGGCACGTGCACCTTGTCGGCCAGGTAGGCCGCCAGATCGCGCGACAGCGCCACATAGTGGTGGACGAAGGGCTTGTAGACACGGCGCACCCGCTGCAGGGTGCGGTTGTTGCCGTCCAGATCCCCGACGTCGCGGCCATGTTCGCCATGCAGTCGCACCGGCACACCGGCCGCCCAGGCGGGGGCTTGCACCTCCAGGGCAGCAAGGTTGCGGCTGTGCACGATCTGCGGGCGCAACTGGCGAAACAGCTTGAACAACTTGGGGTACTGCCAGACACCGTGGCCCGGCGGCTTGTGCAGGGCGATGAACTCGACGTCACTGCGCTGGACGCGCTGACTGAAATCGGTGACCTCGGTCAGCGCCAGGACCGCGTGGCGGTAGGCATCGGCGGGCATGTGGTTGATCAGGTTGACCACACCGTTTTCCAGACCGCCGGTGTCGAAGCGGTACATCACATGGAGTACCAGGGGACGGT
>JAUXWC010000184.1 GCA_030685025.1 Rhodoferax sp. | reverse complement strand
GTGGCTGGCCTTCGGAAAGATGGTTTGGGAGCTTCGTAACAACCATCCTATCAATCCTCTGGTCAGTCACCTCTTTTGCCTTCAAATTCAAATGCTTGCGCCTGTGACTTCATCGTCATGCGGCTTAAGTAAGTGCCATTCTGGTTAAGGCGAACCATTCGCTCCAGCCCGGTGTTGATTTCAAGGTGGCGGGCATGCATCGCGTCGTTCTCGATATCCACATAGGAACCCACGCCCATGGTCAGCACCAGGGTCCCCACGGCGACGTAGATGCTTCGGGTGGAGTGCATTGTCTGGACCAGGCCTCTGCGGTCAAAAACAGGTCGAGCCACTCATTCCAGCACCTTGTCCGCCTTCTTCAACAGGTCCGGCGAAACAGTTACCCCCTGGGCCTTGGCCGCCTTCTGGTTGATGACCAGACTGAACTTCTCGACCGGTCCCCAGGGAATATCGCCCGGTTTGACGCCTTTTAGCACCAGTGCGGCCTTCTTTCCCGCCGCGTAACCAACAAGAAAGTAGTCCATGCCATAGGCGGCAATCGCGCCCCTTGGAACGCTGTCCACATCCCCGGCGAACAGCGCGATCTTGTGCTTGTCACAGACCCTGGCAATGGCAGCGATGTTGGCAACCGTGGTGTTGTCCGACGTGATCGCGATGGCCTGAACCTTGCCGACCAGGGAAGCGGCAGCCTGCTCGACCTCGCTGCTCTTGGCGACTGTTACCTCCAGCAGTTGCAGGCCCAACGCCTTGGCTGCCTCGCGCATGGCCTTGACGTGGGTGACCGAATTGGCTTCCGCCGGATTGAAAATCGTGCCCCAGCTCTTGGCCTTGGGCACGAACTTGGCATAGGTTTCCATCTGCAGTTGCACTGGCCACATGTCGCTGACACCGGTGACGTTGGAGCCAGTCTTCTTGCCCGGTGCGCTGTCCTTGGGCACGACGCCGGCGTCAACCGGGTCGCTGATGGACGAGAACACCACCGGTATCTTGCGGATGGCCTTGACCACCGCCTGCGAGGTCGGGGTGGCAATGCTGTGCACCAGATCGACCTTGTCCTTCTCGAATTTTTCTGCAATGGCCCGGGCCTTCTCCAGGTCCCCCTGCGCATTCTGACGGTCATAGCGAACATTGACCCCCTCCTTGAAACCGGCGCTCGCCAGAGCGGCCTCAAAGCCCTTTTCGTCCGCGTCCAGCGCCGCATGCGAGACGATCTTGGTAACGCCGATGCGCACCATCTTCTGATCCTGAGCCGTCGCCAGGCCGGCTGCCAGCACCAGCAGCCAACTCCATCGCGCCATGGGCCACGCAGCTACCCCGCCACGGTGATTGCCTTGAGCAGTCCAATTCCGATTTGTCATGATGACCTCGCGCACACTGATAAGGGGTCCAGTCGCAACAGTGTCCGCCGCGACCGGCTGGGATAGGACCCATCTTACCGGGTGCCCTGTTGCCAGTGCGTGTGAGGGCAGCGTGCGTCAGTCGGGCAACACTGCCGTCACTTCAATTTCCACCTTGGCCCTGGGTTCCACCAGCGCCGCCACCTGCACGCAGGTCATGGCCGGGAAGTTACGGCCCATGACTTCGCGGTAAGCGCCGCCCAGCTCTTTCAGGCGTGCGTTGTACTCGTCGCGGTCCACGATGTACCAGGTCATGCGCACCATGTGCTCGGGGCCGGCACCGGCCTCCTGCAGCACGGCGCGCACGTTGAGCAGCGTTTGGCGGGTCTGGGCAATGAAGTCGTCGGACTCGAACTGCTGCTGCGCATTCCAGCCGATCTGGCCGCCCAC
>JAUXWC010000181.1 GCA_030685025.1 Rhodoferax sp. | reverse complement strand
GCCCTCTGAGCTGATCGTTGCACATGCTCTGCGATCGGGCCTCCCGGTATTTTTAACGGTTCCCACTTTGGCCCCCGACCTCTCGAAAATCATGGCCAAATACTGCAAACATGACCCGCCCCCTGATGAGGACCGGATGGCAGCGTGAACAACAGCGGGAAACTAGGCACTGTCCAGATCCTATGTTGTCCATCCAGTTTCTCCTTTCGTTTGCTTGGCGGCTCACGATTGGTGTTTTCTGCGATGGACACCCCCATACCGACGCAAATGTCAAACTGCTACTGTCGCCCCGGCAAAGCCGGGGGACTACCTACTGGATTCATTCACCGAGAAATTCGCCGACCGGCTTGAGGTCGTCAACCCGGTCGCAAATGGCTTTGATGACAACCAGAATCGGCACCCCCAACAGCAGGCCCCACACGCCCCAAAGCCAGCCCCAGGCGAGCACGCCGACGAAGATGGCAACCGGGCTCATCTTGTTGGCACGGCTGGTCAGCCAGGGCGTCAGCAAAAACCCTTCAATGCTGTTGATTACAAACGAAATGGCGGCAACCAGTAGCGCCATTTCCAGCGTGCCGAACTGCAGGAAGCCAACCAGCACGGAGCCGCTCGTGATGATGACATTGCCGATGTAGGGGACCAGGTTGAGTACGCCGGCGGCGATGCCCCATACCGCCGCATGCTCCAGACCAATCGCCAGGAAACACAACCAGGTGGCCACGCCCACCAGGCCACTGGTGAACAACTGCACCAGCATATAGCGCTGAATCTGGTCGTGGATCTGGTTGAGCGCTTGCAGCGTGATCTTCTTCTTGCTCAGTGTGGGTCCGGCAAGTTTGACCAGTTTGCGCCGGAAGGTATCACCCGAAGCCAGCAGGAAGAAGGTCATCAGCGCCACCATCCCTATCTGACCCAGCATGGTGATCAGCCCCAAGGTGCCGGTCCACAGGTGGTCCTTGATGTCGAACTTGGGCTTCTCGATCTGCACGCGCTGCACGCCACGGCCGGGTGGTGCGGCGCGGGTCGATTCCGCCGCCGCCTGTTCAATCTGGGTGGCGGCCTTTTGCACCGTGGTCAGCGTGTTGTCGGGCTTGCCTGGTGGCGTGCGAACCGAGTCGCGCAATTTTTGCGCGGCCGCCGGTAACAGTTCGACCAGCTTGCTCGCATCATCGCTCAGTGAATACGCGGCCGCGCCAACGCCGCTCAAGATGCCCACGATCAGCAAGGCGGCGCTCAAGGCCCTTGGAATCCGGCGCAACTGCAGCCAGCCCACCACCGGCGACAGGGCATAACTGAACAGCAGCCCGACCATCACCGGAATGACAACGGCGCTGGCCCAGCGCAGCATGAACACGCTGGCCAGCGTAGCCAGTACCACCAAGGAAACGCTGCGCACATCCACTGGCATGTGCAGCAACACACGGGCCGGCTCGGTTGGCTCGGCTGGCTGTGTGGCTGCTGTGGCTGGGTCTGCGCCGCTGTCGCTTGGTGTCGCGGAATCTAGGATCGTCACGGCAAACTCCTGTCAAACCCGCAGTGTGCACGCTATCCGCGTCAGGTGGCCAAACGACTTGTCGTGTTTCCGAGGCCAGAACCGGTGAGGGTGCAGTGCGTTTTCTTGGGGGTTTGGATCGTTTGCTTACTTGCGCGCCGGCGGCACATCCGTGCAGCTGCCGTGCGCCACTTCCGCCGCCATGCCGATGGATTCTCCGGGCGAGACCGAGGCTGCGCTGCGACACCTGGGCGAATCATTGGTTGGTTTCAGATATGAAGTGAATTGTCGAAGGGCAACTCATTCAGCGTGGTATCCAGTCGAACAAGTACGATGTCAATAACGTACTCTATAAGGTACACTTCACTCATGTCTTCTACGAGAAAAATTCCGGCGATCTTTTATCGCTCTGCCGGCGGCGACGAACCGGTGCGCGAATGGTTGAAGGCGTTGGATAAGGCAGATCGACAAGCCATAGGCGAAGACATTGCCTATGTTCAGTACAAATGGCCTATCGGCAAACCTCGGGTTGATCACCTGCGAGGCTCAATCTGGGAGGTGCGTAGCAAAATTGGCAACCGAATTGCACGTGTACTGTTCGCTGTTGAGGAGTTTGAAGTGATTTTGCTGCACGCCTTTCTCAAGACAACCCAGCAGACAAACCCTACCGATATTGATCTGGCGACCAAACCAAACGCCTGAAGGAGTGGAAAAATGGCCAAAGCAACTAAGGTGAACCCCCACGCGGGCAGCAGTTTTGATGACTTTCTCAAAGAGGATGGCATCTTTGAAGAGGTACAGGCGCGTGCCCTCAAACGAGCGCTGGCCGAGCAGTTGGACGAAGCCATGCAAAGCGGCAAGCTCAGCAAAGTGAATATGGCGCAGCGCATGGCTACGAGCCGCTCTCAGCTTGACCGGGTGCTTGACCCCAGCAACCTGTCCATCCAGCTTGATACCTTGATCAAGGCCGCAAGCGCAGTCGGCAGGACAGTAGAAATTCGGCTCAAACGCGACACCAAGCGCACACGCGTTACTGCCACGTAGAGAAAGCCGCGCAGCCCTCACGGAATCCGAGCGGCAAGCTATTGAATTTGTAGCAAATTCAAGGAACAATCAGCGACCTTTCAGCGTTACTTGCGCGCTGGCGGCGCATCCGTGCAACTGCCGTGCGCCACTTCCGCCGCCATGCCAATGCTCTCGCCCAAGGTCGGATGCGCATGGATGGTCTTGCCAATCATGTCGCCCACATGCGTACCGACCAGGCCACCGCCCAGGATACTGCCGTGGCTTTATTGACATTTGCCAAGCCCACGTCGATACTCACATCGCCGACGATATGAAAAATCCACCAAAACTGGTCATCGATACCAACATCTTGGTGGCTGCCACGCGCAACCGGCATGGACCTTCGTTCGCACTGATGCAAATCATTCGACTCGGGCAAGTCAAGATGTGTTGCAGTCCGGCGCTTTTTCTGGAGTATGAGGATGTCCTCAAGCGGGCCGACCAGTTGGCCGCCTGCGGGCTTTTGGCCAGCGACATCGACGCTATTTTGAATGAGCTGGCGGGGCTCATTGAGCCGGTTATTACGCATTACCAATGGAGGCCGCAATTGCGTGACCCCGCCGACGAAATGGTGCTGGAAGCGGCGGCCAACGCACAGGCCCAAGCCATCGTGACCTACAACCTGCGGGACTTCGGCCCCGCAAAGCTTTTTGGTATTCCTGTGCTCAACCCTGAGCAAACCTTTCAACAATTTCACCTTACCGTTCAAAGGAGTTCCAAGCCATGAGCAGTTACGCCCTACGCCTACCCGAATCACTGAAGCAAGCCGCCAAGCGCATTGCTGCGGCCGACGACACCACCATGAATCAGTTTTTTGTGGTGGCCATTGCAGAAAAAATCAGCGCCATGGAGACAGCCAAATTCTTTGAGCAACGTGCTGCCTCGGCTAACGCGGGCGTTGCACAAGGCGCATGGAACAAAGTGGGTTCCAGCACCGCACTTGCAGAAGACACCTGGACTCAATAAAAAAACCGCGCTGCCCTTACGGAATCTGCGCGGCCAGCTACTTAATTTGTAGCGACTTGACCGACAACTCAGAAGCCTCTGCGCATCACTTGCGCGCCGGCGGCACATCCGTGCAGCTACCGTGCGCCACCTCGGCCGCCATGCCAATACTCTCGCCGAGAGTCGGGTGGGCGTGGATGGTCTTGCCGATGTCGATGGCGTCAGCGCCCATCTCGATGGCCAGCACGATCTCGCCAATCATGTCGCCGGCATGCGTGCCGACCATGCCGCCGCCCAGGATCTTGCCATGGCCGTGCGCGTCTTCGCTGTCATCAAACAGCAGCTTGGTGACGCCTTCATCGCGGCCGTTCGCAATGGCGCGGCCCGATGCGGTCCAGGGGAACAGTCCCTTCTTGACCTTGATGCCTTGTGCTTTGGCCTGGTCTTCGGTGAGGCCGACCCAGGCCACCTCGGGGTCGGTGTAGGCCACGCTGGGGATTACTCTGGCATTGAACGCGGCGGCGGCCAACTCCTTGTTGCCTTGCAGTTCACCGGCAATCACTTCCGCTGCCACGTGCGCTTCATGCACCGCCTTGTGCGCCAGCATGGGCTGGCCCACGATGTCGCCAATGGCGAAGATGTGCGGCACATTGCTGCGCATCTGGATGTCGACGGGGATGAAGCCGCGGTCGGTCACGGCCACGCCTGCCTTGTCGGCAGCAATTTTCTTGCCGTTGGGTGTGCGGCCCACGGCCTGCAGCACCAGGTCGTAGGTTTGCGGTGCGGGGGTCGCAACGCTTGCGTTGCTTCCAGCCTCGCCCTCTTCTGCCGACGCAAACGTCACCTCAATACCTTCGGGCAAAGCGCGTGCGCCCACCGTTTTGGTCTTGAGCATGATGTTGTCAAAGCGCTTGGCATTCATCTTCTGCCAGATTCTCACCAAGTCGCGGTCGGCGCCCTGCATCAGGCCGTCGAGCATTTCCACCACGTCCAGGCGCGCGCCCAGCGTGCTGTAGACCGTGCCCATTTCCAGGCCGATGATGCCGCCGCCCAGGATCAGCATGCGCTTGGGGACTTCCTTCAGCGCCAGGGCGCCGGTGCTGTCCACCACACGCGGGTCTTCGGGCATGAAGGGCAGGCGCACCGCCTGTGAGCCCGCCGCGATGATGGCGTTCTTGAAGCCAATCACCTTTTTGCCACCGGTCTTCTCTTGGCTGGTGCCAGTGGTTTCTTCCACTTCAACATGGTTGGCGCTGACGAAGGCGCCGTAGCCGCGCACGATGGTGACCTTGCGCATCTTGGCCATGGCCGCTAAACCGCCGGTGAGCTTGGTGACGACCTTTTCCTTGTGGCCACGCAGCTTGTCGATGTTGACACTGGGCGCACCAAAGTCGACGCCCAGGTCCGCCATGTGGCTGACCTCGTCCATCACCGCCGCCACGTGCAGCAGGGCCTTGGATGGGATGCAACCCACGTTCAGGCAGACGCCGCCGAGTTGGGCATAGCGTTCGACCAGAATGACTTTGAGGCCGAGGTCGGCCGCGCGGAAGGCGGCCGAGTAGCCGCCGGGGCCGGAACCGAGCACCAGCACATCACACTCCAGATCGGCCGTTCCGGCAAAGCTGGTCGCTGCAGGTGCAGTATTGGCGCCATTTTGTGCTACTGAATTGGTAGCAACCGGGGAAGGCGGGGCGGGCGCTTCAACCTGACTTGAGGCGGACGCTGGCGCCGCTGCCGCCGTGCCAGTGCTGTCCACCGCTTCCAGCAGTAGCACCAGCGACCCTTCTTTCACCTTGTCACCGACGGCGACTTTGAGCACCTTCACCACACCGGCGTGGCTGCTGGGAATTTCCATGGAGGCTTTGTCGCTCTCCACCGTAATCAGGCTCTGCTCGGCCTTGATGCTGTCGCCGGGCTTGACGAGCAACTCGATGACAGTCACTTCGGCGAAATCGCCAATGTCGGGAACCTTGATTTCCAGGATAGCCATGATGGTCTTTCTTGATAAAACTTTGCGGGACAGACCGCAGTTACACAAAGTGAACCAGCTCTGTCCTCAACGGATTAGGGGCTTTTTTGTTTGCTCGTGAATATCTCTACCGGCCCGCCCGAGTTCTTGTCGAACTCGCAGCCGGCGTGGATGCCGATGCTGGCCACCTCGCGGGCGGTCTTGGCCTTGTCCCAGGATGCATACATCGCGCCCAGCGCAAAACTGCGCCCCGAGCCAATGCCCCAGAACTGGTTGAACTCAAACACTTCGCGGTAGCTGTACAGACCATAAATGCCGCTGGCGTTGGCAATCAACACGCTGAACTGGCTCGACTCATAGGGATCGTTGTCGTCTTCCTTGGTTTGCAGAAAAAACGACTCCTTGAGCATCGGGTGCAGCCGAGTAAAGGTGTCAAACACCTCATCCTTGCTGCCCAGCTTGAGCTGGTCTTTAGGCAGGGCCGTCATGGCCTTGCGCAGCACCGGGAAATGCGCCACGGTACCGGCAATGCCGACATAGCTGGGGCCACCCACCGTGTCCACCTTGAACAGTTTGCTATTGGGCTCGTAGCGGTGGCCCAGGCGCGTGTCGCCAAAGGTCACCAGCGTATCGGCGGCAATGGCCACCTGCCCAGCCTTCTTCACCACAACGACGGTTGTCATGATTGGCGGCTCGCTGACTTAGAGCAGGACGCGGCGAAAGTCGCCCAGTATCTGGCCCAGATAGACGTTGAAGCGCGCCGCCGCCGCACCGTCGATCACCCGGTGGTCCCAGGTCAGCGACAGCGGCAACATCAGCCTTGGCTGAAAGGCCTTGCCGTCCCACACCGGCTCGATCGTCGAGCGGCAGACACCGAGAATCGACACCTCGGGTGCGTTGATGATGGGCGTGAAGTAGCGCCCGCCAATGCCGCCCAGGCTGGAGATGGTGAAGGTAGCGCCCGACATCTCGGCCGGGCTCAACTTGCCGTCGCGTGCCTTTTTGGCCAGTTCGCTCATCTCCTGCGAGATCTGGAAGATGCCCTTCTTGTCGGCATCCTTGACCACCGGCACCATCAGGCCGTTGGGTGTGTCGGCCGCAAAGCCAATGTGCCAGTAGTTCTTGTAGACCAGCGCGTCGCCATCCAATGAGCTGTTGAACTCGGGGTACTTCTTGAGCGCGGCCACGCAAGCCTTGATCAGGAAGGCCAGCATCGTCACCTTCACAACGCCTGCGTTGTTTCCAGATTTCGCGCTCTTCTCGGTCTCCAGGTTGGTCGCCACGCGGAAGGCTTCCAGGTCGGTGATGTCGGCATCGTCATGGTTGGTAACGGCCGGGATCAGAACAGCGTTGCGCAACAGGTTGGCGCCGCTGATCTTCTTGATGCGGCTCATCTCCTTGCGCTCAATCGGGCCGAACTTGGCAAAGTCCACCTTGGGCCAGGGGATCAGGCCCAGCGCAGCACCGTCGCCGGCGCCACCGGCTGGCGCCTTGGGCGCGCTGGCGGCAATCGCCTTGGTCTGCAGCGCGCCGCTCATCACCGATTTGGTGAAGGACTGCACGTCGTCTTGCGTAATGCGGCCTTTGGGGCCGGAGCCTGTCAGTTCTTCAAGCGGGACGCCCAATTCGCGCGCAAACTTGCGCACCGAAGGACTGGCATGGGGCAAGCCGGTCGGCGTGGCGGTCGGGTCGTGCGCTGGCACCGCCGCGCTCGGGGACGCTGCCGCTGGCGCTGCCATGGATGCCGCGACACTGGCCTCCTCAACCTGAGGCGCGTTGGCGGCGGCGGTTACGGCCGGGGTGGGACCCGTCGCCACGCTGCCTTCCAGCACGGCCAGCAGACTACCGGTACTGACCTTGTCACCCAACTTGACCTTCAGTTCCTTGATCACACCGGCGGCGCTGGATGGAATCTCCATCGAAGCCTTGTCGGATTCCACCGTGATCAAGGACTGCTCAACCTTGACGCTATCGCCTACCTTTACCATCAGCTCGATGACGGTCACTTCCGCGAAGTCGCCAATGTCGGGGACCTTGATTTCAATTGTTGCCATGTTCTTCTTCCTAGTCAGTCCACAAGGTTTCACGCATACAGCGGGTTGATGGTGTCGGCTTTGATGCCGTACTTGGCAATGGCCTCGCTCACGCGGGCCACCGGTACGCTGCCCTCTTCGCTCAGCGCCTTGAGCGCGGTCACCACGATGTAGTGGCGGTTCACCTCGAAGTGCTCACGCAACTTGCCGCGGAAATCGCTGCGGCCAAAGCCGTCGGTTCCCAGCACCTTGTAGGTACGCCCTTTGGGAATAAACAAGCGGATTTGTTCGGCATAGGCCTTCATGTAGTCGGTAGCCGCCACCACCGGCCCGGTGTGTTTGTCCAACTGCTGACCGACGAACGAGACGCGTGGAGCTGCCTCGGGATGCAGCAGGTTGTAGCGCTCGCAGTCCTGGCCTTCGCGGGTGAGCTCGTTGAAGCTGGGGCAGCTCCACACATTCGCGGCCACGCCCCAATCCTTTTCCAGCAATTCCTGCGCCGCAATGCTCTCGCGCAGAATGGAGCCGCTGCCAAGCAACTGCACGCGCGGCGTGGATGTTTGCCCGCCGGGCCGCCCCAAGGGCAAATGCGCCCCCTCGGGGGGCAGCGCATCACGCGCAGCGGAAAGCGTGGGGGCATTATCCGCGCCCTCTTTGCAGAGGTACATGCCCTTGATGATTTGTTCCTCGGTGCCGGCGGTCAGGCCCGGCATGGGGTAGTTCTCGTTGAGCAGGGTGATGTAGTAGTACACGTTGTCCTGCTTCTCGACCATGCGTTTCAAGCCATGGTGCAGGATGACGCCCACCTCGTGCGCAAAGGTCGGGTCGTAGCTGATGCAGTTGGGTATCGTGCCGGCCAGGATGTGGCTGTGGCCGTCTTCGTGCTGCAGGCCTTCGCCATTGAGCGTGGTGCGCCCGGAGGTGCCACCCAGCAGGAAGCCGCGGGCCTGCATGTCGCCGGCCGCCCAGGCCAGATCGCCAATGCGCTGGAAGCCAAACATGGAGTAGTACACATAGAACGGCACCATGATGCGGTTGCTGGTGCTGTAGCTGGTGGCCGCCGCAATCCAACTGCTCATGCCACCGGCCTCGTTGATGCCTTCTTGCAGAATCTGCCCAGCCTTGTCTTCGCGGTAGTACATCACCTGGTCTTTGTCGACCGGCGTGTACTGCTGGCCCGCAGGGTTGTAGATACCGATCTGGCGGAACAAGCCTTCCATGCCAAAGGTGCGCGCCTCATCCACCAAAATCGGGACGACGCGCGGACCCAGCGCCTGGTCCCGCAAGAGCGTTGTGAGGAAGCGCACATAGGCTTGCGTGGTGGAGATCTCGCGCCCCTCGGCGGTGGGCTCGATGACCGACTTGAAGGTCTCCAGCGCCGGCACGGTGAACTGCTCGTCGGCCTTGGTGCGCCGGTGCGGCAGGTAGCCACCGAGTGCCTTGCGGCGCTCGTGCAGGTAACGCATCTCGGGCGTGTCCTCGGCCGGCTTGTAAAACGGCAGGCTGGGCAGCTCGCTGTCGGGGATGGGAATATTGAAGCGGTCGCGAAAGGCCTTGATGTCTTCGTCGGTCAGCTTCTTGGTCTGGTGCACATTGTTCTTGCCTTCGCCGGCCTTGCCCATGCCAAAGCCCTTGACGGTCTTGATCAGCAGCACGGTGGGCTGGCCCGTGTGGTTGACGGCCTTGTGGAAGGCGGCGTAGACCTTCTTGGAATCGTGGCCGCCACGGCGCAGGTCAAACACCTCCTCGTCGCTCATGTTGGCCACCATTGCCAAGGTGCGCGGGTCACGGCCAAAGAAGTGCTTGCGCACAAAGGCGCCGTCGTTGGCCTTCATGGCCTGGTAGTCGCCGTCCAGCGTGTCCATCATGACTTGGCGCAACGCGCCGTCTTTGTCGCGCGCCAACAAGGGATCCCAATTGCTACCCCAAATCAGCTTGATGACGTTCCAGTCGGAACCGCGGAACTCACCCTCCAACTCCTGGATGATCTTGCCGTTGCCGCGCACCGGGCCGTCCAGGCGTTGCAGGTTGCAATTGATGACGAACACCAGGTTGTCCAACTTCTCGCGCGCGGCCAGGCCGATGGCGCCCAGGGATTCGACCTCGTCCATCTCACCGTCTCCGCAAAACACCCAGACCTTGCGGTTCTCGGTGTTGGCGATGCCACGGGCATGCAGGTATTTGAGGAAGCGCGCCTGGTAGATGGCCATCAGCGGGCCCAGGCCCATGGAGACGGTGGGGAATTGCCAGAACTCGGGCATCAGCTTGGGGTGCGGGTAGCTCGACAAGCCCTTGCCGTCGACTTCCTGGCGGAAGTTGAGCAACTGTTCTTCGGTCAAGCGCCCTTCCATATAGGCGCGGGCATAGACGCCAGGGGACACGTGGCCCTGGATGTAGAGGCAGTCGCCGCCATGCTCCTTGCCGGGCTCGGCGCTCTCGGCATGCCAGAAGTGGTTGAAGCCGGCGCCAAACAGGCTGGCCAGGGATGCAAAGGAGCCGATGTGGCCACCCAAATCACCACCGTCGACCGGGTGGTGTCTATTGGCCTTGACCACCATGGCCATGGCGTTCCAGCGCATGTAGGCGCGCAGGCGCTCTTCGATTTCAAGGTTGCCAGGCGAGCGCTCCTCTTGATCGGGCTCGATGGTGTTGACATACGCCGTGGTGGCCGAGAACGGCATGTCAATACTGCTTTGGCGCGCGTGCTCAAGCAACTTCTCCAGCAGAAAGTGGGCGCGCTGCGGGCCTTCGCGCTGGATCACGGCGGACAAGGCGTCCATCCATTCGCGGGTTTCGGCAAGGTCGGCGTCGGGGACACCGGCACCGGATTTGCTTTCGGGGATTGCTGACATGATGGGCTCCTGATGCTTTGCGGGACAGACCTTTAGCGCTGTCCTCAACGGATTGTCGGATGTTGTAACGCAATTTAGTGCGGTGGGTCTAGTTTCGCACATTCCGATGCGTATTTCAAATTATGCTTTACAAATTCATATCATGAAATAGGATGCCTAACGAGGCGAAGGCTCACCAAAGCGCCACCACGCCGACGCCGCGCCGTCCCCTACACTTGCAAAATGTCTCAGCCCCAGCCGTCACCTTCGTTCAGCGCGACGAAACTGTCGCTTCTGACGCGGCTTCGCAACCGCTGGCGACGCCTGACCCCGCACGGCCAAGACCGATTTGCGGTCCTGGCGCCGCTGCTGTCGGTGCTGTTGTTTCTGACCGCCATCGTGGCCTCCTTTGGCTACCTCCGCCTGGAAGAGATCCACCGCGACCAGGAAGCCGTGCAGCGCGACGTAGAGTACACCCAGCAGCGCCTGCGCCTGCGTCTGCTGGAGCGTCAGGAGCAATTGATGCGCATTGCGCGCGAGATCTCCAACCGCGAAATCAATGCGGACGACTTTCCCGAGCGCGCCGAGGCCCTGATCAACCAGCATCCTGAACTTCAAGGTCTGACCTGGATCGATGAGCGTCGACGCGTCAAGGCCAGCTACGGAACCGCCAGCCTTGGCGCCAGTCAGTTGCATCCGGCCGGCACCAACCTCAAGGCAGGCGAGACACAAGACACCTTCGGTCTGACCCGCGATCTGCTGCAACCGATTTACGCCCAACCGACTGTCGCGGCGGAGGCGCCGGGCATATTGCAGTTGCACATTCCCTTGTCTTTCCGGGCCCGCTTCGCTGGCGTGCTGCTCGCTGAATACTCGGTCGATGGACTGTTTCGCTACGGCGTGCCGTCAGAAGTGTCGGCGCGCTACGCCGTCTCGCTGCGTGACGCCAACGGCGCCTTGCTGGCTGGCACCAACATTGCGGCACGCAAGACCGGCGCCAGCTTGTTGCCGTGGGCCAGCCCTGCGATCGAATACGAGGTGCCGGTCTCCCCGGTCGGCAACGGCCTGCTGATTCGGGCCCAGGCCTACCGCACCTCACTGGGTGTGATCGGCAGCGGCCTGTTCTGGCTGGTCAGTGTGCTCAGTGTCATGACCGCCTGGATGCTGATCGCCAACTGGCGCCACACGCGCAAACGCGTGCAGGCGCAAAAAGAACTGATGTCCGAGACCAACTTCCGCCGCGCCATGGAGAACTCGATGCTGACCGGCATGCGCGCCCTGGACCTGCAGGGACGCATTACCTACGTCAATCCAGGCTTTTGCCAAATGACTGGATTGAGCGAGGCCGAACTGGTCGGCCGCACCGCCCCGTTCCCTTACTGGCCCGAGGAAGACCGCGAAACCTTGAGCGCACGGCTGGAGGACGAGCTGGCCGGTCGCACTGTTCCCGGCGGCATTCAGGTCCGGATCAAGCGTCGCGATGGCACCTTGTTCGACGCGCGTCTGTATGTGTCTCCGCTGATTGACGCCAGGGGCGCGCAGACTGGCTGGATGACCTCGATGACCGACATCACCGAGCCCAATCGCATCCGCGAGCAACTTTCGGCCTCCTACGAGCGCTTCACCACCGTGCTGGAGGCGTTGGATGCCTCGATCTCGGTGGCGCCGCTGGGCAGTGATGAGCTATTGTTTGCCAACAAGCTGTACCGACTGTGGTTCGGCGTGCAGACCGGCGGGCATCTGCAACTGGTGGCGCAAGCAGGCGTGCCGATGACGCCGCCCAGCGATGAGTCGCTTGACGACGTGGACGCCTTCGCCGGCCTGCCCACCGACAGCTTGCCCGACGCCGAGACCGAGAGCGCCGAGATCTACCTGTCCGAACTCGACAAATGGCTGGAGGTACGCACGCGTTACCTGAGCTGGGTCGACGGCCGGCTGGCCCAGATGGTGATTGCCACCGACATCACGACGCGCCGCCACGCCGAGGAACAGGCCGCCGCTCAAACCGAGCGCGCGCAAAACGCCAGCCGCCTGATCACCATGGGCGAGATGGCCTCCAGCGTCGCCCACGAACTCAACCAGCCGCTGACCGCCATCAACAACTACTGCAACGGCATGGTGTCACGCATCAAGGCACACCAGATCAGTGAGGAAGACCTGCTCGGCGCCCTGGAGAAGACCGCCAAGCAGGCGCATCGCGCGGGCCAGATCATTCAGCGCATCCGCTCTTTCGTCAAACGCAGTGAGCCCAATCGCAGTATCTCGGTGGTCAGCGAGATGGTTGAGGAAGCCGTGGAACTGGCCGACATCGAACTGCGCCGGCGCAACGTGCGCCTGCGCCACTACGTGGCCGCGCGCTTGCCGACGGTGATGGTCGATCCGATCCTGATTGAGCAGGTGCTGGTGAACCTGCTCAAGAACGCGGCCGAATCAGTTGACGCCGCGCAACGCCCAACCGCGCGGCGCAGCGTGGAGCTGCGCGTGGTGCCCAAGCAGGTGGACGACAAACGCGTGGTCGAATTCTCCGTGGTCGATTCTGGCCAGGGCTTGGCACCGGAAGTGATGGAGCGTTTGTACGAGGCTTTCCACTCCACCAAGTCCGACGGCATGGGCATCGGCCTGAGCCTGTGCCGCTCAATCGTGGAATCCCATCGGGGCCGCATCAAGGCCGAGAACCTCTACAATGGCCCCGAAGTAACCGGGTGCTGTTTTTCGTTCTGGATTCCGATGACGGAGCCCGAAAGTTCGTTGGCCATCGATCAGCACAGTCCACTCAATACAACAAGGTAGAGCATGAGTTTGATACCGAAAAAGGGCACCGTCTACGTCGTGGATGACGACGAGGCGGTACGCGACTCCCTGCAATGGCTGCTCGAAGGCAAGGACTACCGGGTACGCTGCTTCGAGTCGGCCGAGTCCTTCCTCAGCCGCTACGACGCCCGCGAAGTGGCCTGCCTGATCGTCGACATCCGCATGGGTGGCATGACCGGTCTGGAGCTGCAGAACCGCTTGCTCGAATCGCACAGCCCATTGCCCATCGTTTTCATCACCGGCCACGGTGATGTGCCGATGGCCGTGGACACCATGAAAAAAGGCGCCATGGATTTCATCCAGAAGCCGTTCAAGGAAGAACAGTTGGTCGCCTTGGTGGAACGCATGCTCGACCACGCCAAGGGCGCCTTTGCCGAACATCAAAGCGCCGCCAGCCGCGATGCCCTGATGGCCCGGCTGACCCTGCGAGAGGCCCAGGTGCTCGAGCGCATCGTCGCCGGGCGACTGAACAAGCAAATCGCCGACGATCTGGGCATCAGCATCAAGACGGTCGAGGCGCACCGTGCCAACATCATGGAAAAGCTCAGTGCCAACACCGTGGCGGATTTGCTCAAGATCGCTTTGGGACAAACCGCCGCAAAATCCTAATGCTATTGTTTCAATAGCTAACTGCGCCCGCCGGTACTCATCCAGCGGGCGTTTTAACTTCATAGTAGGTAGTCATGACCACACCAACCCTGGGCCAGATCATCGACGGCGTTGCGCTTTCCGCCAAACTTCGCGCCGACGTGGCGACGCGCGCATTGGCACTCAGGACGCGCGGCGCAACGCCGGGGCTCGCTGTCATACTCGTCGGCGAAGACCCGGCCAGCGCGGTCTATGTACGCAACAAGGTCAAGGCCTGCGCGGACACCGGCATTCACTCCGTTTTTGAAAAATACGAAGCCACGCTGCCCGAAGCCGATCTGCTGGCACGCATCGCCGCGCTCAATGCCGACCCGACCGTGCATGGCATTCTGGTCCAAATGCCTTTGCCCAAACACATCAACCCACACAAAGTGATCGAGGCCATTTCCACGGCCAAGGATGTCGATGGCTACGCCACCTTGAGCGCCGGTGAACTGATGACCGGGCAGCCGGGTTTTCGGCCCTGCACACCCTATGGCTGCATGAAGCTGATCGAGAGCACGGGCCTTGATTTACGCGGCAAACACGCCGTGGTCATCGGACGCAGCAACACGGTTGGCAAGCCCATGGCGCTGCTGCTGCTGCAAGCCAACGCCACGGTCACCGTCTGCCACAGCGCCACCGCCGACATCGGCCACCACACACGCCAGGCCGACGTGATCGTCGCCGCCGTTGGCAAGCGCAACGTGCTCACCGCCGACATGGTCAAGCCCGGTGCGGTGGTGATCGACGTCGGCATGAACCGCAACGCGGAAGGCAAGCTCTGCGGCGATGTCGACTTTGCCGGCGTGCAACGCGTGGCCAGCCACATCACGCCGGTACCGGGCGGCGTCGGCCCCATGACCATTACGATGCTGATGAAAAATACGTTGAATGCATTAAAATTCAAACTTGGCCTGATGTAGCGGAAGTTTTTATGGAACAGGGCGGGGCGCCTTGCCCCGCCCTTTTTCTCTCTTGTGTTTTGTTGTCTGTCTTCCAGCCCCGTGGGCCGATGCCGCAACGCAGAAGGCGGACTTCCAACGCACTTCACGGAAGTTTGTTGCTGTAA
>JAUXWC010000171.1 GCA_030685025.1 Rhodoferax sp. | reverse complement strand
AAGGTGAGGGGGTGAAAGTAACGTCCTGCCAGTAACCTCCGAACTACTGGTGCGCCGAGGTCAGCACATCAATTTACGGTGGCCGGGGTGGAGCAGTTTGACTGGCCATAAGTGGAGCACTTTGAGTGGCCATCGGGGAGTTTTCGAATGAAGAACGGACACTGCTTTACGCCCTGAGAAGCTTTGCTGCTGCCAGCAAAGGCGACATGAACCTTTCAGGAAACGCCAACCGGGAATGGTTCAGTGATCACGTCCGAATGGAGCGACTGAATCGAGCTAGAAAGCCGACTTCAAAGGAATAATTCAACTAATACGTATGAATCCAAACAATAAGGTTGGCTAAAGTTAAACTGGCGCCTACACTAAACCCCGAATCAGTGGATTTCGAGCTGAAAAGGGGCGAGCATGGCGACCAGAATTCAGATTTCGCTCTCGGACAAGCAGTCCAAAGCGGCGCGCAAGATCCTGACGATTTCTCAGAAATACGTCAGCGACCAAACAGGCGTCCAGCCTACAAACTCAAACAATTTGAAGCCAACCTGGTGACCAATAACCCCGGACTTAAAAACTCCGGGGTTATTTTTTGGGCTGCTGGTTGGTACAAAACTATGTTCCAGCGGCTACATGGTGGCTACACGGAGCCCAATTGAAAAGAGCCTGCTACTGAATCAATAGCAAGCTCTTCAATATTTACTTGGGGTGGCTGATGGGGCTCGAACCCACGACAACAGGAATCACAATCCCATCACACAATCCAACGATGACACAGGTTTGCGGCGAATTCGTGGGAATAAAGCGCTGTTTCGACCCCACGGTTTCTATGGGCTGCTCAGCCCATATTCCCACCAACCTACGATAGCGACAAACATGACTGGAGCAGCAAGCTCCTGCTGCAGCACCCCACCGAGGACGCGCCATTCAAGGGCGGTCTGGCCGTCGGTGCTTGTTGGCCTTGCGCTTGTCCACCCACCAGGCAATGCACTCCTCATGGAAAGCCAGTTTCGTGGCGGCGGCTTGCCCCAGTTGGGAAGCGGTGTAGTCGAAACCCCATTGTTCTCGCAGCATGTCAGTTCCTTCTCCTTGGCCCCGGCATCGTCCGTCGATGTCGTAAGTGGCCAGTTTGAAACGGGGCGGGCTCACGGGGTGAGCGTGGGCGGAGAGGTTTTCATGATCGTTTAGTCAGTGCCTCGGGCTTGATCCTGCGCGCCGTGGCAGCCATCGTCCACAGTGCACGCCCGCATTCAAGGCTCACCCGATGAGCCTGCAAAGGCGGGCGCAACAGAAACTTGCGCTCCCAAATTTTCATGACACCTTGGTTCCAGGCCGACGTCGTCTTCAAGCGGAACACCCCGTTCCCACCGACGCCGAGCCAACCATCCAAGGAAGCTCATGAACTCCAAACCTGCCCGCATCGACCGAAACGCTTGTAGCGTACCCAAGCTCAATCACCCGGCAACCGCCAACCCTGCACCGCCCCACTGGCCCTCGCATCCGCCAGCACGACCGTACCGGCTGCGCCGGCGTTTCCCGAGTCCGCCAACAAGCCAACTCAGGCTGTTCTGACCCGCCGCGATTCGCCCAGCGCCTGCCCGAACGCCATCACCGCGAACCTGCGTGCAGCGTTGCGGGTAGGCGCATGACTTCCGATCAATCCAGAACGCAGAGACCTCAACCCCATGAAAAGAAATCGACTCGTCGACCAGCTCAACGATCGCCCCTCGACGCCTGCGGCCGAGTACTGGCGCGATCAACCCGGCAACCAGGCCCGGCTGGCCTACCGCGACCGACTGGCTTGCTGGCTGCTGCGCATCCTCGGCAGCGCCGGGGTCATGCCCACTTCTGCCGACACCAGTCCACCGCACCATGCCGCCTTCGCCGAGCTGCTGAGTGTGCCCGAGCTGGCAGACCCCACAGCCAGTCCACTTGCAGTAAGCCAGGCGGTCTCGGCCGCGCTGCAACGGCTGGCTGACCCGGCACGACCCGCCTGCACCCCCACTGTCTTGGACTGCGGCATGCTGCGCACCTTGAACTGGCTGGCGCACGCAGCCGGCCTGGACGCGCTGGAACGCGACATTCTTGAATTTGCGCTGGCCTTACAGACGTTTGGCCCGCTGCGTTCGGCCGTGGAGATCTGGGGTGACATCGGCTACGGTGATGTCATCAGCGCCCTGGCGCTGGTGCTGCAGGCCCCCAGTGAAGGGGTCGCCAAAGCGCTGCAGACGCACGGACGGCTGCTCGGCAGCGGCTTGCTGCGCTTCATGGTGTACCAGCACAGCGCCTTAGGCGAGTTGCTCTATTTGCCGCGCAAGCTGGCGCAACGGCTGCCGTTTCATGAAGATGCGCCGGCGCTGATCCTGTCGCATCTGGCGGTGCCGCTGCGTACCACCGAGCTCACACTGGCCGACTTTGCGCACATGACGCTTGATACCCGGCTGGCCCAATGCTGGCTGGGCGGAGCATTGAGAAGTGCCAGCCAGGGTCAGCCCGCCGGGCATCTGTTGGTCAGTGGTGCGCCGGGTCTGGGCAAAACCGAATGGGTGCGCGCCCTGCTGCAGTCAACGCCGACATCCCTGCCGGGGTCGGTGGACCATCCGGCTCAGACGGCCGTTCAGGCTCTGGAGCTGGTGGTGTTGCACGACGATGGCAGCGCCCTCTCGGGTGAAGACCGCCTGAGCCATCTGCGCCTCGCGCTGAGCCTTCTCAAGCACACGCCGGGCGGCGTGCTGGTGTTCGACGAAGCCGATGACGTGTTTCGCAGCCAGAGCGAGTTTGGGCCTGGCGCCAGTGACGACGATGCGGTCAGCATGGCCAACCGCCGAGCCAGCCTGAACCGCCTGCTGGAGGAGGCCCGCATCCCGGTGATCTGGGTCATGAACCACCCGCAAGTGCTCGACCCAGCGGTGTTGCGCCGCTTTGATGCGGTGGTGAGCTTTGATGCCATGCCGCGATCGGTGCGCCTGTCCATGCTGCGGTCGCGCCTGTCCGGGGTGTGCCGTGAGGCGCAGTGTGACCAGTGGGCCGACATTGCAGAGCTGACCCCGGCCTTGATTGACCGCATGGCGGTTCTGCACGCTCGCTCCAAGGACGCTGGCGCCGCCCTGGATGCCGAGCTGTGTCAGCACTGGCTGCAACGCCGACTGCCGGGCAAGGCGAGCCGCTACCTGAGACCGGGCCAACGCAGCCAGGCCAGTTGGACACCCGAACTGGTCAATGCCAGCCACGATCTGGTGGCCCTGGCGCAAGGCATTGCACTCAGTGGTAGCGCCCGCATCTTGCTGCATGGTGCACCGGGCACCGGCAAGACCGCCTACGCGCACGAACTGGCACGTCGCTTGGATCGACCCTTGTTGGAGAAGCGAGCGTCCGACTTGCTAGCCGCCTGGGTCGGTGAGACCGAGCAGCGCATTGCCAAGGCCTTCTCGACCGCTGTGCAGGACGGTGCGGTGTTGTTCATCGACGAAGCCGACAGCCTGCTGTTGGGCCGAGACCATGCCGTGCGCTCGTGGGAAGTGAGCCAGGTGAACGAGCTGCTGGAGCAACTCGGCGAGTTCGAGGGTGTGGTGGTGCTGGCGACCAACCGGCTGGCGGCACTCGATGGCGCGGTGCTGCGACGTCTGGACGCCAAGGTGGAGTTCATGTCGCTTACGGCGCAGCAGGCATTGATCGGCTTTGTGCGGCTGTGCGCTGAACTTGGTCTGGCGCGCGATGGCTTGGCGGAACAGGCCCTGGTGCAGCTCTCGGAGCTGACGCCCGGCGACTTCGCCTGTCTGGCGCGTCGGCACCGCTTTGCGCCCTTCGACAGTGCCCGTGCGCTGGCCACTGCGTGCAAGGCCGAGCTGGCACTGCGCTCGGGTGGCAAGAGCCCGATGGGCTTCCACCCGAGGCCGGCGCATCGACCACTGGCCTTGGCGCCTGACTTGACCAATCCACCACACCCCGGAGCGCATACATGAACACACCGCACGATTCCCGGCCCGAGCCATGCACTGCGGCGAGCCCGGTTGCGCCACGTTCGACTCAACCTTTTCTCGGGCGGCTACAGCGAAGGGTTGCCATCGCGATGGTGCTGTGCCTGCTTCTCAGCGCCGCCGTGCTGGGTTTCACCCTGACCGGGGTGTACCTCTATGACCGGCATCTGAGCGCAATCGTCAAAGAAACCGAGTCAGCCGGCACCGTGCTGACGGTGAACCTGAGTAGCGGCTGCCCGACGCGCACGTTGGTGCAGACCGAGACCGGCTTCTACGCCGTCAACCAGGGCATCAGCCTGGTCAAAGGCAAGCCCTTGACGGTTGAACTGCTCGGCAACCAGGACCGCTACCTGTGTGATCACGCGCACCGGTGCGCGCGGCTGCTGTAGGCCGCACGGTCGGCACTGGCCTGCGCGCCCGCTTCCACTCCTCACAACCCATCACTACCCATCACAACCAAGAGTCCTTACCCCATGACGACAAAACCACCCCCTCCCGACGACTACCCCAATGAGGCCCCCTATGTCATCGCCGCGCTGTTCCTGATGTTTGCCTTCATCGTGGCCTGGCCGTGGACCTCCAAGTTGATCGACCGGCTGAAAGGCCCACCGCAGACCGAGTACCTTGGTGTGGTGCAGAGCATCAACTTCGTTGGTGGCTTTGGCATGACGACACAAATCCAGACCGACACCCACACGTTTCTGGTCAACGGCGCGTGGAGCCTGCCGCGCGGCACCCGGCTGCAACGCCGGGAGACTATCACCGCACACGTGGTGTGCATCATCGACACCGATGTCTGCGATCGGTTGTTGTCCCGGCTGACGAGCGCCCCCGATCCGAACTTGCGCCCGCCATCCTGACTGCTACTTTGATTGGACACCTGAGGTCCTTGCATGTCGCGTAGGCCCAGGGTCAACCCACGAAAGGCCATCCATGCGCAATCTCTTCGACTCACTCCACTCTGAATGCAGGCAGGCCATCCTGCGTGCCGTATGCGCGGCTTTCAATGCCGGGGTACGGGCGCGGATCGCGGTCGACAAGTGGCTCAAGCGTGGTTAGACACAAAACCAACCGGAGACACCTATGAACGACCACGAAGACCAGGAACAGCAACGTAGACTGCAGCGAGACTGGGACGACGCCGCTGCCGCCAACCTTGCCTACCAACAGCAACAGGAAGAAGAGTGTGATTTCAACCAACACCGTCGGTCAGACGACCACGACGCTGTGAATGGGGTGGCCTGGCTAATTGGCGCCTTGATTGGACTGGCGTTCGTCGTGCCGGTCATGGCTGCTGTGCTTATCTGGAAAGCCGTGGTGTGGACGGTTCGGTGGGCGGTGCGAAAGCGCTGATTCAGTCAAGCTGCGGGTGCCAATGCGGTTTGGAAAGCGTCACTCAGAAGTCGGCACATGAGTCCGAATCCAGTCTGCGCCGACAAACTGCAATTCGTCATCATGACAAATTGAGAATCACGTCAACTTCAGCTGCAACGGCCTCGAGAACTAACGCGCCGGAGCCTCCTTTGAGGTCCCGGACGTAGGACAACGTCAAAAGGGTCAACGGGTGGACGCCGATCACCTCAGCAAGTTCGTCAACTTTCTTCAAAGTCTGGCTTTTAAGACCTCGTTCGAGTGAACTGATAACTCCACGCTGGCACGCAAGCCCGCACCGCCAAGGCAGATCAGCTTCATGCCGCTGGCGCCAGGCCAGGCATTCATCCATTGAAGACAGTGCTCGACGTGCTCTCAGTCGGCTTCCTCCATCTCGGTCGTCGTCGCCAAGAAACTAGGGGTGACAGGTTCGCGGGCGTTCGGCATGGGTTGCAGGCATCGGACCTTTACGAGCGTTCAGCCCAAAACAAAGGAATCCGCCTCAATGTGAGCGAGCGCACAGACCTCTCGACGGCCGACTCCTAGTATCGACCCGTGGGCTATCAACAAGCTCACACGAGCGTCGACTTATCGTTTGTACTAGAGAGTATTTTGGCTGGCGTCAGGTCCACCGTCGCTGAGAATTACATATGCGCTTGCCACCAAAGCTCCTTGCGATCCTGTTCGCGACAACCCTGTGCTGGTCGACGCCGTTAGCCGCGACCGAGAAGCAGACGGTCTGCACCATCACCGTCAATTCCTCCGACGAGAAGGAAGCGTTTCGCCGCCACCTTCCCGCCGACAAGTACCAGTTCGTCGAACTCGTGGAGCGTGGTCGGCCCGATTGGCTGGGCTCGGCTTGCCGTGCGGGCATCAGTTGCGACGTGCTCATCGTCTCCGGCCACTTTGACGGCAGCAGCGTGTTCTTCTCTGATCGGCTGGAGGCCAACGAGCATCTGCCGGTCGACGAACTGGAGCGCGTCTCATGCAGCGACTCCTGCACCGGGCTTTTCTCAAGGCTGAAGGAGGTCCATCTCTTTGGCTGCAATACCTTGAATCCACAACCGCTGAGCAGTTCATCAGCGGAGATCGTGCGTAGTTTCGTACGCGACGGTCAATCCCTCAAAGAGGCCAAACAACAGTTGCGATCACTGAACGCCGGGCACGGCGAGAGCAGTCGCGACCGCATGCGACAAGTGTTCAAGGACGTCCCGGTGATCTACGGGTTTTCGTCGACCGCCCCGCTCGGCCCGGCCGCAGCCTCCACGCTGACTGGCTTCTTCCGGGCCAACGGCGCACACGAGATTGGCAAAGGCCGCGCAAGCCGCGGCTTGCTTGGAAGCTTCGCCCCCTATGGGATGACCGCGACACAGGGCATGACCGAGCAGGATCCCCATGCCGCGGTGCGCCGCGACGTGTGCCAGTTCGCCGATGACCGCCTGTCGGACGTGAAGCGGCTCGGGTTCGTCCACCAACTGCTGCAGCGCAAGACGGGTGAAACCAGAATCCATCTCGACCGCATCCAGAAGTACGTGAAGCTTCTTGACGACCCGGCCCGGCGCACCCCCGAGGTTGACCATGCACTCTTGGGCATCGCCGGCGACGGCGCGGCGCGCGCACGCTTTCTCGACTTCGCACGCGACGCGGATCGGTCTGAAGTACGGGCACGCATGCTCGATGTTGCTCGCGACCTGGGATGGCTATCGGCCAAAGAGCGGCGCGATGAACTCGCAACACTGCTGGGCGAGCTTCAAACGCGCAGTGTGGTCGGTATGACGGAGGTCGATCTCGCCTGCACCTTGAACCAGGAGCAGGACCTGAATGGCGCGTTCAGTCAGCGCCGGTCGCCCGAGGGCGCGGTCGAAAACGTCGCACACGCCGCGGTTCGCGCCTGCCTGGGCAGTACCGCGGGGCGTGCGCGCACGCTACAGGGACTGGTCAGCCCACATGACGCGGACGTGCAGATCGCGCGGGCCTACCTGCGGCACCGGCCCATCAGCGACGCCACCGAGTTGCGTCAGGTCGCCGCGGACATCACCCTCATGCGAGCGTCGGACGCACAGGTGCGCGCCCTGGAAGCCCTGGGCCGGCACTATGTATCCGATCCAGAGATTCTGGGCATGTTGATGCGTCTGTATTCGGAGACCGCGTCGTCGTCGGTTCAAGCAGCGATCGCGGGCATCTTGCTGCGCTCCGACCGGCAGTCCATCGCCGACGCACGGCTCTTGGGTATCTTGCTGAAGGACCGTCGACGGTCACCGCCCGGTGACGATATGGTCGACGCGCTGATACACCACTTGCAAGCACTGTAAGGGGCTCGCCTGAACCCGGCGCGACAGCACGGGCGCAATCAGTTACATGCCATTACATGGTCGGCGTGGCTTGTGCAATACTGGCCGAATGTTGCGTCCGACCGATCTACTCCGATTCCATCGCCGCGCGTCGGCCGCCGTGTTGGCAATCCTGGGCGCAACCTGTGCGCTGGATGCCCTCGCGCTACCCAAGACGGTGTGCACCATCACCATCAACTCAGCGGACGAGAAAGACACCTTCGAGCGCAACCTGCCGCGTGGCGACTACACGTTCGTGGAACTGGTGCAGCGCGGGCAGCCGGATTGGCTGGAATCGGCCCGCCGGCGCGGCGTGAACTGCGACGCGCTCATCATTTCTGGCCATTTTGACGACGGCACGGAGTTCTACACCGACCGCCATGACGACCGTGAGTTCCTGACCGTTCACGAGATGCAGCGCGCCTCGTGCAGCGCGTCCGGCGACGGCTTGTTCTCGCGGCTCAAGGAGGTGTACCTGTTTGGTTGCAACACCTTGAAGTCGGAGCCCCGGCATATTGCCGGGGGCGATATCCTGCGCAGCCTGGTCCGCTCGGGCAGTTCGCAGCCTGACGCCGAACGCGCGGCCGCCCTGCTGAGCGAGCGTTACGGCCAAAGCAACCGCGACCGGCTGCGCCACGTTTTCAAGGACGTGCCGGTGCTCTACGGCTTTTCGTCGAAGGCGCCGCTCGGCCGCACGGCAGGGCCGATGCTGGAGCGCTATTTTCAGTCAGCACCGGCGGGCGAGGTCGCCAGCGGCCGCGCGAGCCCGACACTGCTGAGAATTTTCGGGCCCAGCTCGATGATTGCCGTGCCCGGCCTGACTGACCCTGATCCGCACGCCGGATTCCGCGGCGACCTGTGCAGCCTCAACGACGATCGGCGCTCAGACGCCCAGAAGCTCGGCGCCCTGCATGCGATGCTCAAGCGCGACGCGACCGAAGTGCGCATGCTGCTCGATCTTCTCGAGCGTTACGCCAGCTCGATTGGCCCGATGCAGCAACATGTGCCCGAGGTGGCTGCGGCGCTGGGCGCGATCCAACGCGACCGCTCCACCCGCGACCGCTATCTCGCCTTTGCACGTGACGCCGACGACGCCGCGGTGCACAGCCGCATGATGGCGTTGGCGCGCACCTTGGGATGGTTGTCGCCCGAGCAGGAGCAGGGGGAGTTCGTGCGAATGCTGGCCGATCGCATGGCCACGGGCAAGCTGGGCAAGAACGAGGTCGACCTGGTCTGCGCGACCCAGCCCAATCCTGAATCGGATCTGGCACGGCAACTGTTGGCCAGCGGTCATGCGCAGCCTGCCAAGGTGGCCCATTCGGCGGTGCTGGCGTGCCTCGGAAACGCACAGGGCCACGAACGCACGGTTCGCGCGCTGTTGAGTTCCGATACCGAGCATGTTGTGATTGCGCAGGCCTACCTGCGCCACCGACCGCTGGCCGACGTCGGTGAACTGCGCGCCGTCACGTCGGGCATCGCTCGCATGACCACCGCCAGCGCACAGGTGCGTGTACTGGAGACGCTGGCCAGGCAGCGCTTGGCCGATCCGCAAAGCCTGCAGGAGCTCGCCGGCTTGTTTGCGCTGGCCCGCTCGCTCGAAGTCCAGCGCGCGATCGCCGGCATCTTGATCCGCGCGGACACCAAGATGCTGGCGCGCGCCGACCTTGCCCACTCGTTGCGCCGGCACCGGCTGAAGTCACCCGATGGCAGCGACCTGATCGATATGCTGATCCGCGTGCTTCAATCCACCTAGCACCCAGGCGCTACAGCACCGTTCTGGACCGCTGGAACGCCACGGCTTGGGTCACCCCTGGGACATAGGCAATGCCGTCGGTCGCGACACCGCGTTCGGCCGCGTGGAGTGCGGCCGAAACAGCTATCAGGCTAACCAGCCCGCCCAGCATGGGGCCAAAAAGGCTCTTTCTGTTCATCGTTAACTCCTGCTGCGGGCGCTTGCTCACCCCACATCATGAAATGGCACCGTCATTGCGAGCCTCCTGAATCCGGGCCGATACCGCACACGGACCTTGAACCAGTATCGTCATCGCGAGGCCGCAGGCCGTGGCGATCCAGGTATTTCGGAGCCATGGATTGCTTCACTGCGTTCGCAATGACGATGTTTTTTCACGCTAGATTTGCGATTTGAAGTAGTGAAAGGAATGGGTCCAGGCATCACGCACCTTCTCCATCTCGGTGACCATCGTTTCCCATTTCCCCTCACCGGCGGCCATCATCTCGTCGTATTTGGCAACGGCCAGCTCGGACTGATGCCGCAGCTTGGCCATCTCTTCCTTGTATTTGTCGCGGGCATCCTCGCGCGCCTCTTTGGCGTTGGCCTCAACCTCGCTCATTTTGGCGTTGAGCTCGTCCAGTTGAAGCTTCATCTTGGTGATATACGCGTCTCGGCTTGTCATGGTTAATCCTTGTAGAAGATGGTTAGGACCGGGGCCACTCGCTTGCGGCGCGCCTCGGCGAGGCGTTGCGCACCATCCACGGCCAGCGTACGCGCGGCGCGACGGGTCGTCTGTTCGATTGCGCACATAGGCGGTGGCGGCCACTCCGCCATCTCGCGGCTGGCCCCCAACTTGCGCGAGAACGCCAAGCAGGTCATCGGTGTGGGCGTCCAGCGAGCCCAACGCATGGCCGTCATGCGTGCGCCAGCGCACTGAAATCCAAGCGAACTTGCGCAATCATGACCGGGACACATCAATTGGAACCCACATGAACTACTCCCCCACCCAACATCCACTCAGCTTGGCGGTGTCCTGCGCACTGCTCCTTGGCGCGGTTGCCGGCCCGGCGCTCGCCCAGATCAAACCAGCCGACGCGGGCTACCTCACCGACCAGCGCGGGGTGGTGGCGCGAAGCGGCTACAACTTGTGTTGGCGTGCGGGCAGTGACCCGACACCAGAACAGATCCAGCAATGCGACCCGAAACCGGCGCCGATACCCATGGCGGCGGTCGTCGAGCCTGCGCGCCCGGCCCCCATGCTCATCGCCCAGGCGGCTCCACCGCCCGCACCGATTCCAACGCGTGTAACACGACGCGTCACGTTCGATGCCGACGCACTGTTTGACTTCGACAAGGCAACGCTACGTCCTGCCGGGCGCACGGCGTTGGATGGATTTGTCGCCAGCATCAAGACCTTCACGCCGGAGATGATCACGGCCACCGGACACGCCGACCGCTTCGGCTCCGACGCTTACAACCAGCGTCTGTCCGAGCGGCGCGTGCAAACCGTCAAGTCCTACTTGGTGAGCCAGAACATCGACGCCAACCGCATCCGCGCCGAAGGCAAGGGCGAGTCGCAACCCGTCACCAAGCCCGGTGACTGCCTTGGCGCCAAGAGTGCCAAGGTTATCGCCTGCCTGCAACCCGATCGTCGGGTTGAGGTTGAAGTGGTCGGCACCCTCACCACCCCGTAACCGCTCGACATGCGCCGCACGTTCACAACGCGGCCGTGTCAACACTTCTCCCGCCCATTCACCACCAAAGGACTCACAATGAACAAACGCAACTTCAACCCTAGCCTGATCGCACTGGCCATCACGCTGACGCTCGGTGCCACCGCCATGGCGCAAAACCTGTCCAAGGAGGACTACAAAGTAGCTCAAGACAAGATCTCAAGCGACTACAAGTCGGCCAAGGCCACTTGTGATGCTTTGTCCGGCAACCCCAAGGACATCTGCATGGCGCAGGCCAAAGGCAGCGAGAAAGTCGCCAAGGCCGAGCT
Source organism: Rhodoferax sp. (assembly GCA_030685025.1). Lineage (GTDB taxonomy): Bacteria > Pseudomonadota > Gammaproteobacteria > Burkholderiales > Burkholderiaceae_C > Rhodoferax_D. The sequence continues at coordinate 25,027 of JAUXWC010000171.1, read as the reverse complement.
CCAGGCCAGCTACAAGCCCAGCGCCAAAACACGCAACGAAATACGCATCGCCAAAGCCAAGGCCACCTACGCCGTGGCGCGCGAGCAATGCGACGAGCTGACCGGCAATACCAAGGATGTCTGCGTCAAGGAAGCCAAGGCCGCTCAGGTAACAGCCCTCGCCGACGCCAAAGTCGCCTTGACAACGTCCGACGCCAATGCGACCGCCAACCAGAAGTCAACCGAGGCCTACGGCAAAGCCAGTACCGAGGTGGCCGGTGCCCGCAAAGACGCCGCCACCGAAAAGCGTGAAGCCCGGTACAAGGTCGAAAAAGAGAAGTGCGAGCAGTACGCCGGTGATGCCAAGGTTCAATGCCTGACAACTGCCAAAGCAACGTTCGGCAAGAACTGAGCCACAAACCAAGTCGATCCAAAGCAAATGGAGCCCTCGGGCTCCATTTCTGTTGGGCAAGTGGCAACGATCAGCCGCGTGGCTCACCCCGCCGATTGACCGTCACCGAAGATCCCGGTGGAGTGGTCATCTGGATGCGGTGCTCCTGGCCCCGGAAGTTGTACGTCACCTCCCAATGGTGCGGACGGCCCTGGTTGGTCTCGGTGCTACAACGTTGGACGTCTTGCGAGTAGGTCCGTTGCCCGCCATCGCGTCCGATGTTCGAGCCGACCGCGGCACCGGCAATCACACCACCCGCAGTGGCGATGTCCTTGCCAGTTCCACCACCGACTTGGTGACCAAGAATGCCGCCAATCAGCGCGCCGGCAATCGCTCCGGGAACGTTGGCGCCACCGCGCTGCTCTTGCACAACTTGTTCACGCTCCATCCAGCAGCGCTGCTGAGGTGGGCCGAACACACCCCGCACCGAGGTCACTTCGGCTTCGTAGAGTCGCTCCGTGCCGCGGCGGCGGCTGTCATAGGCGGGGGCGATTGGAGGTGGGGCGTAGCGGTCTTCGTCAAAGTTCACACGCCGACCGACGGCGCGCACTGATGACACCCGGTCGTTCAGACCCATGGCGCCCAACGAGGCGTACTGTCCGGGGCGCAAGACGACACAACGGCCACCAAACTGAGCGTCTTCGCAGACTTCCCAGCGGTTGCGCAACACCATCACGGATGACGCGCGGTCATTAAATCCAATTCGGCCGAAGTTGTTAACCTGCTGTTCGGTGGTGAAAGAGCGACCCTGAAAGTCGTCGTGTTCATAAAACGTCACTTGCGCTGCCGCGTGCGCGGCCATCGCTACGGCGCTGACCGCCAGAGCGGTTTTCAGAAATGCATTCATCGCTGTCTCCTAAAGAGGTGATTGGTACCGATGCCACTCGGAAACGACGGCAATCGTGTAGTAGCCCAAGTATCAAACGCCGCCCGTCTGGCGCACAGCGGACAGCGCCGTCAATCGCGGTAGTCAGTGTCCTACGCCAGCGGCCCTTGGCGCAGCTTTCAAGTGGGCGCCATGCGCACGCGGCCTCGGCAAGCCGGGGGCCGACATCTGCCCGTGGCGCGCACTTGCCGCGTTGCGCGACGTAGGACTATTCCCACACCCGGACGCGCCCACCACCAATGGCGACGGCGTGCGGGTCAAGGCATACTACGGCACAGGACTTGCGCCCAGTCCGTGCGCCGTGGCCAATCCAAGCGCATTACCCGAGGCAGCCGCCAACTCGATCACGCCAGCTGAGAGATCCTTGCTCGACACGCCAAGAACGAAGTACCAGAGACCATGCATCCGCTCAAGACCTATCTCGTGGAAGACAGCGCGGTTATTCGCGAGAGCCTGATCGCCGCCCTGGAGGAACTCGGCCCAATCGAGGTAGTCGGCACCGCTGAAGATGAAGCCACAGCCGTGCAATGGTTGACGCAGCCGGACCATCACTTTGATCTGGTCATCGTCGACATCTTCCTCAAGACCGGCTCCGGCCTGGGTGTGCTGCGAGCCGTCAACGCCTTGGCGCCGCGGCGCAATATGGTGGTGCTGAGCAACTACGCCACGCCCGACATGCGGCGTAAATGCCTGGGGCTGGGGGCGGACCAGGTGTTCGACAAGTCCAACGAGATCGAGGCGCTGATTCTGTATTGCGCACGACTGGCCGATGTCGAAACCGGCCACGGCGCCCTGACCTGAAACCGCTATTGAATCAGTCCGTTCTTGAGTGCGTAGTAGGTCAAGTCGCTGTTCGACTCAAGCTTCATCTTCTCCATCACGCGGGTGCGAAAGGTGCTGATCGTCTTGATGCTAAGGGACATACTGACCGCAATGTGCCCAACCGTTTCGCCTTTGGCCAAGCGCAGAAAGACTTGCAGCTCGCGCTCCGACAGGGTCTCATGAAGTGGTTTGTCGCCCCCCCCACCCAAACCGTCGGCCAGCAGTTCGGCCACGCCCGCGGTGATGTACTTGCGCCCACGGTGCACGGTACGAATCGCCTTGACGATTTCCTCCGGATCGCAGTCCTTGTTCAGGTAGCCGCTGGCGCCCTGTCGCAACAGCGTGGTGGCGTAGTGCTGCTCGGCAAAACCACTCAGTATCAATACCGGCAAATCAGGTGCTCTGGCCCTAATGGCAGCCAAGGCGTCCACCCCGCTGTGGCCCGGCATGGAGATATCCAAGATGATCACATCGACTTCACCCCTACGCACAATGTCGAGGGCGTCGCGCCCATTGGCGGCTTCCGCGACCACGACAAAGTCAGCCTGATCGGAGAAGAACTGACGCAAACCGGCACGAACCATCGCGTGGTCGTCAACAATGGCAATTCGAATCATGGTCTCGGGCATCCCTCCTGCGCGGATGATCCCACACTTTCAGGGGAGCAATGAACATGGGTGTACTCACGATCGTCAAGCGCAGTCCGTTTGTGTTCCCCCTGGCGTGCCTTGCCAGCACCGCCATGATGTTTGTCAGCGAAGGCTCTTATTGGCAATCGGTTGGCTCATTGGACAACCTGAGCGCCATACAACAGGCACGCACCACCATCAGGGAATTGCAGCACAGCCTGTTGAACGCCGAAACTGGTCAGCGCGGCTACCTGCTGACCAAGCGCGAGGACTACCTGCCACCCTACCGCACCGCCGTTTCACGAATTGCGGAGTCTTTCAACTTCTTGGAGCACTACTACAGCGCCCAGGATCCGGCTTCACGCGAACTACTCGACAAGCTGCGAACCTTGACCGATGCCAAGTTGTCGATCCTGGCCGAGGCCATCCGACTGCAGGACGCGGGCAGTGCCCGCAACGCGTCGGAGTTGGTCCTGAGCGGCATTGACAAGGAGAAGATGGATGCCATTTCGCAGATTGGCAACCAACTTCTGGCGCACGAGACGCGCAATGTTGAACGCAGCCGAAACGACATTTACCAGACGCTGATGCTCAGCCGCCTCGGCGTAACGGCCCTGAGCGCCATCAGCTTGCTGGCGCTGTTCCTTTACCTGCGACAGAGCGTCGCCGTGGAGCGGCATCAACTCGAACTCAGAAACCGCGCCCAAACGGAACGTGATCGCTTGGAACTTGAAGTTGGTCTGCGCACGGCGCAGTTGACCGAATTGGCCCACCACCTGCAAACCGCCCGCGAAGACGAGCGCCATCGCCTGGCGCGCAACCTGCACGACGACTTGGGCGCGCTGCTCACCTCGGCCAAACTCGACGCAGCGCGCATCAAGTCGCGCATCGGCAGCCAGGCACCCCAAGCGCTGGAGTTGCTGGCTCACCTGGTAAGCACTCTTAACAGCTCCATCGCGCTGGGGCGACGCATCATCGAAGACTTGAGACCATCCTCCCTGAGTAACCTGGGGTTGGTCGCCACGCTGGAAATCCTGGTCGGCGAGTTCGCCGGGCAAACCGGCGTTGCGGGGCACTGCGCGCTGGAGCCGGTGCAGCTCGATCCGACTGCTGAACTGATGGTGTACCGCCTTGTGCAAGAGGCCATCACCAACATCTCCAAGTACGCCCGTGCGCAGCAGGTGTGGGTGAAGCTGACCGAGCGCGACGGCAAGGTGGAGATATCGGTTCGTGACGACGGAATCGGCTTCGACACACAGGCGATGCGAAGCTCTGCTTATGGTCTGGTCGGCATGCGTTATCGTGTCGAGGCACAAGGCGGCACGCTGACAGTATTGTCCGCGCCCGGTCAAGGCACCGAGATTCGGGCTACGCTGGCGTCGGCAACGGTCGCTGCGACGAGCGCACCCTGACACTCGGTCGAGCACTGTCGCGCCGCGCTGTCGGCGCCGTCCTACGCAAGATCGCCCGCTCCCCCGACAGGTATTCGGCGACGGGACCTATCGTCAAGAGCGCCGGGCCGGGTGACACTGAATCCGTCGCAGCGCGTTGCGCTGGCGAACCCGATTCACCCCGAGCCAACCCGTCTCAACCACCAGGAGCCAAACCATGCTGCACTACGCCATCGTCTTCTTCGTTATTGCCCTCATCGCCGCGCTGTTCGGCTTCGGCGGCATCGCTGCCAGCGCGGTCGGCATCGGACAGATTCTGTTCCTGGTGTTCATCGTCCTGGCCATCGCCACCTTCCTTTTCGGCTTGGTCCGAAAGGGTTGAAGACCACCTCCTGGCTCACACTGGCTGCGGTGCCAGCGCGCCACGACTCACCCCGTTTTCATCACTCCAACTAGGAAAAACCATGCTGACCCCATCCTCCCTCACACCATCTCACAACCTTGCCGACCAAGCTGCCCAGTCGGCCGACAACGCCATCAGGTCAACCCAACGGGTCACCAACGACGCGCTGGACGGTCTGGCCGGCACCGTCCAAGGCATTCGTCATCAGGCCGCACCCATGCTGGATCACGCCTCCGAGCGGGCGAGTGCGCTGGCACAGCGCGGCCTTGACGGCGTGCGTGACGCTTCGCATCACTTGCAGGAGCGATTTCAGAGCGCTTCCAACGGCACCGTAAACTACATCAAGGAAGAACCGGTCAAGTCCATCCTGATTGCCGCCGCCACCGGCGCCGCGCTGATGGCCATGATCAGCCTGGTGAGCCATTCGCGCGGTCGCAACTAGCCAACTGTTCCACGCCAGAGCGCCGCGCGACCTCCCCGACATCCGCCCTTGCCATGCTGCATCCCCTGTTTAGGCTGATCGCCACGCAACCCGAATTGCTGGCGCAGCACGCTCAAGGCTACACCGAGCTGGTGAGTCAGGAGTTTGAACGCGTTTCCTCGGTGTGGAAACGCCAGGCCACGCTACGGCTGGCCGCGTTATGTTCGCTCTGCGTCGCCGTCGCCCTGGCAGGCGTGGCATTCATGCTGTGGGCCGTCATTCCGGCCATACAGATGCAGGCGCCGTGGGCCCTGTTGGTCGCACCGTTGCTGCCGCTCGCGCTGGCCGGTTGGTGCCTGTTGGCGCTTCGCCCCACCGGTCCTCCCAGGAGCTTTGACAACGTGCGCCAGCAATGGGAAGCCGACCTGGCCGTGCTACGCGAAGTGGGCGCGCCATGAATGACATCGCCGCAACTTCGCAACGCATCGCAGCCGCTGCGGACCGATTGGCGCTCTCGCGACAGCGTCTGCGCCTGGCCATGCAGGGTCGCCAAGCGTCGCCCCAAAATGGCGGCGTCACGGCACGCGCTGCAACGCCCGCACTGGCGTGGCTTGAACGTCTCAAGTCGGTTCCCGGCCTCAACATCGTGGTCGACCTCCTCAATGGCTGGTGGGCGCAGCATCCGTGGCGCGTGCCCACTGTGCTCGCCGCCGAGGCGATCGATGCCATGGTGCAACCGGTAGCCAAGCGCCATCCACTGGTCCTGGTGCTGGGCGCTGCCACCCTTGGCGCCCTGATCGTGGTCAGTCGCCCGTGGCGGTGGCTGCGCAGGACACCGGCACCCCCCGCCGGAGTGCTGCCGCAGCTCACGTCCTTGCTCAAGACCTTGACTTCACCGCTCGCATTGATGGCGCTGGTGGCGGCTTTCGCGCCCAAGTCACCCGAACCAAACTCGACCGCTGCCACCGGCCAAGTGCCGAATCAGGCTGCGGGCGCCTCACCAACCCCGGCGTGACCATCCGGTTCGACGAGAGACTCGCAACGATTGCGCTGACGCAGCAAGGCCGCGTGCAGTAGGTCGAGCGCCTGCACGCACTCCAGCACGGTCACCCGAACCGATGCAAGACCCACCGGCGCAATTTGCTCTGGCGCTGACGCGGCCTGCGCGTCGGCGCCAACCGTCAACCTGAGCCGGTCCAAGACGGCACAGAACAGCAGGTCCCAGTCCTCGCTGACCGTCATGTCGGGCGTCCCCGCCGGAGCCACTACTACAGTGGATGTCGCCGGCGTGGTCGGCGCTACCGCCGCGCTGAAATCGATCGCAGTCAGTCGCGCAGTTGCCACGACACCTCTGGATTGAGCGTACCCAACCCGGCTAGGCGTTGTCCATCTGAGATCTTTGACCCACGGGGTCGGGTCAGAGGCAAGTCGGATCATGTGAGCGCTTTCCGTATTTAACGTTTCTGCAAGGTCTGCAAGTCAGGCACCGTTGGATCGCCCGGCAGCCTGAAGCCAATTTGAACCCGTTTCAGCGGACAGTTCGGTACGCCAACGTACATTCACACCCACGTCGGTCGACGCCGGCTCACAGCCAGTACTCCCAGACCCGCGCGAACCACTCCTGCGCGCGCGAGTCGAGCCCGCGGCGGCGCCACTGCTCCAGCGTGATGGCGTCCGAGGCGGCCAGATCCTTGTCAAACATGGCCCGCACCTGCGCACCAAACTCGGTCCCCAACACCACGGCATTGAGCTCGTAGTTGTGCAGGAAGCTGCGCCAGTCGAGGTTGGTTGAGCCCACCGTGGCCCACACGCCGTCGATCAACGCGGTCTTGGAATGCAGAATAACCCCGCGTCGCTCATAGATCTTCACACCCGAGCGCAGCAGTTGGGTGTAATGGCTTCGCCCGGCATGAAACACCAGCCGGGAGTCCGACTTGCTGGGCAGAATCAGTTTGACATCCACGCCCCGGCGCGCCGCCAGTTCAAGCGCCGCCAGCAATTGCGGATCGGGCACGAAGTAGGCGTTGGTCAGAAGAATGCTGGTCTCGGCGCTGCCGATGGCCGACAGCAACGTGGCATAGATCAGGCTGAACGGCTCGTCGGGCGCGCTGCCGATCGCCCGCACAACCTGGCGGCCGACGTTTTGCGGCGGCGGGAAGTAGTTCCGCGCCACGGCCGGGGTGCCTTTCTGGGCCTGCCAGGTCGACAGAAAGAGTTTTTGCAGCTCCGCCACAACCGGCCCTTGCAGTTGCAGATCGGTATCGCGCCAAGCCGGCGCACCGTCGGGGCGCAACCGGGTGCTCTTGCCGAAGGAACCGCCGGAGTAAACGCTGCTGATGTTGATGCCACCCAGGAAGGCGGTGCTGCCATCCACGATCAACAGTTTTCGGTGGTCACGCTGGTTCAGCGACCAAGCCTTGGCGCCGGCCAGTGGATTGATGGGATTGAACTCCAACACCTCGATACCACTGTCGCTCAGGCGTTTGAAGAACGCCGCCGGTGTGCCGGCCGTGCCCACGCTGTCGCGAATCAGGTTGACCTGCACCCCTTGCTGGCGCTTGGTGATCAGTGCCTGCGCGAAGCGCTGGCCGACCTCATCGTCGTCCAGGATGTAGGTCTCCAGGTTGACGTGGTCCTTGGCCGCCATGATGGCGGCGAACATCGCCTGGTAGGTGGCCGGGCCGTCTTGCAGCAACACAACCTGGTTGCCGGTGGTCAGGGGGCTGCCAACAATCGCCTCCTCCAATGCCAGGTGCCGATCAAAGATGCTGGTGTCCGGCGCACGGCTCTTCAGCCGGTCCAGGATGGCCTTGCTTTGAGCACTCGTCAGGGGGCCGCGCGCGCCCTCCAACTGCACCGACGACGCCGCGCGCTGCGAGGGTCCAGGCGCGATCACCGGCAAGGCACTGCACGCCGTGAGGCATGGCAGTGCCAAAGCCAGGATACTGAGCAACCCTCGAACTGACACGCTCAATCACCCGCCGGCAAAGACCGGCGCACGCTCATATCCGCCCCATCACCAACAATACGAGCACGATGATGACCACCAAGCCCAAACCGCCACTGGGTCCGTAACCCCAGCCCCGACTATGTGGCCAACTGGGAATGGCACCAATCAACAGCAAGACCAAAACGATTAGCAATATGGTTCCCAAGCTCATGATTTTCTCCTTGTGTTACGTGGTCAACGGATCAACGTGACGGCGCCGAAGCGGGAGGCATCATGATGATCGTCGTGCCATCGCCGGGTCTGCCGGTTGCACCCCGATTGCCATCATTGCCTTGGTTGCCTTGGCTACCGGTGGCGCCGGGGATGCCTTCAACACCGGGACTACCGGTGTTACCAGTACTGCCCGTGTTACCTGTGTTACCTGTGTTACCTGTGGCGCCGGTGGCACCAGTGGCACCGGCTGGTCCAGGCACTGCGACCGGTGTCACCGGCACCGTGACAACCGTCGGTCGATCACAAGCGACCAGGCCGAGGGTGGCGACCAGGGTCGCAATCAGAATTGAATGGTTCATGGAATATCCTTTGAAAGTAAAAACTCGGGGCCGGTGGATTCACGCCATCAGCCAGCAAACCGGCACAACACACTGATCAGGCTCGGCCTTCATATAGCGTAAGGGTGCGCCTCAATGCGGTCTGTGCGCTGGCGAACACTGGCACTGCGTGCCGACTCAGTGGGTCATCCCGGGCAAGTCGGCGCGCGCGGCGCGCAACACGGAGACCGGCTGTTCAGCCAAGGCGTCGCAAGGGCTTTGACCCGACAGGCCGGTGTTGGGACGGGCAAACCATTGCGCCAACTGCCACGGCTCAAAGTCCGGGGTCAACACCTGCAGCACATCACGCAGACCCGCTTGTGGGCTCATGTCGGCGCGATTGAACTGGAACAGCGGCAACCACATGCGGGCCTGCCACTCGAAACAAATCACTTTGCGATTGACGATCCACCCCGCCAGGGTGCCCACGTCCGCCACGCTCAAGCGTGCAAACAGCGCGAACACCTCAGGCCCACGCGCCAAGCCACCGCTGGGCCGGAAGGACTCCAGCATGTCTACGAATTGATAACCGGCATCCCAATCCTGCGCGGGCTTGGCAAGCAAGCCGGTCACAGCGACAGCGTGGGGCGTGGATCGGTGTGACGCCGCGCCAGATCTGGATACGCAACGGGGTCTAAGAACGTTTTGCATAGAGTCTCCGGATAGGTAGTTAACGTGGCAAGCCACAGGCATGTGGCTAGCCGTCGGCGGGGTGGTACACCGCGACTTGGTGCCCAGCGTACCGCCGCACCACACGCATCGTCTGTTCGCTCGCACACCAAGCAGACAAGCGCGTCGGCTGGTGCCAGGCGCGCTGAACCTCGCACGCCCAAGATTGGTCAGATCTGCCGATCGGCCAAACGGTGGTTGACATCGCGGTGGTGCGCCTCGTCGGCACGCACGGCAACGATGACCTCGCGCAAGCGCGCGTCGGGCGCGAGCTTCCAGTAGTTGATCGCGATGGCGGGTGCTGGCACATTGCGGCAAGCGCCACTGTCCACGCTGGCCAGGTACTCGGTGTAGCTGTGCACCGCGGCTTCCTCCAGGTAAGCCACCAGCCGGTGCGCGGTATACGGGGAAGTGAGGTAGAGCAGGAAGAACAGGTTGTAGAAAACACCCTGCACCAGCACCACCAGGCCGCGCTCAAACGCTGTGGGCTGCGTGACCTCGATGAAAGTCATCAGGTGCATGCGTTCGTTCTCGGCCTCATCCAGCAGGATGCGAATCCGGCCGCGATCACTCTTCATGCGGCGCAGCGCACGCAGATGCTGCAAAGTGCCGCCCACCATGCCTGGCACCGCGGCAACCGTCTCCAGCACCACCGCACGATGGCCATAACGCCGGGCGAACAGGCGGTCGGCGACAAACCCCAGAAGCCTCACCACGCCGAAGGCCAACCGGTCGCGCAGCCCCACTGGAGCAACGTGTCGGGCGGCGGCGGGCGACTCAGACATGGCGGTGGTGCGCTTGGCGCCGTGCTCGGTCGCGCCTTGGCTCAGCGTTGCGCGCTGACGCGCCACACCACATTGCCCACGTCGTCGGCCACCAGCAAGGCGCCCTGCTTGTCAAGCGCCACGCCAACCGGCCGGCCCATCGCCTCCCCCTGCTGGTTGAGGAAACCGGTCAGGACATCGACCGGCGCCACATCGGCCGGCTTCACACCGTCGAACGGCACAAAGATCACCTTGTAGCCGCTGTGCGGCCGGCGATTCCACGAGCCGTGTTGTCCGACGAACATGCCCTTGGCGAAGACTGCCGGCAAAGCGTTGCCAACCGACCAAGCCAGGCCCAAGGATGCAGTGTGTTCACCCAGTGCGTAGTCAGGCGCAACGGCCCGCGCCACCAGCTCGGGCCGTTGCGGTGTCACACGTTGGTCCACATGCTGGTCGTAGTAGCTGTAAGGCCAACCATAGAAAGCGCCGCTTCGGCTCTCCCAGGCCAGGCCAACCGGGTTGCGAAGCCCAGAGGCAAACACGCGGTGCGCGCCCGTGCGGGTGTCCACCTCCCAGATCGCGGCGCGCTGCGCCTCCACCGCCATGCCTCGTTCGGCCACATTGCTGTTGGAGCCCACCGTCACATAAAGCCTGCTGCCATCCGGGCTGGCAATCAGGTTCTTGGTCCAGTGATGGTTGATCGGACCGCCCGGCAGCGCCACCAGTTGCGTGCCTTGGACCGTGATACGCGTGTCACCCGCGGCATAAGGGAAGCGCAGCGCCGTTCGCAGGTCCGCCACGCCGTCGCCATCGGTATCGCGCAGCAAGGTAATGCGGTTGGCGCTGGGCACCGCAGCGCCCGCCCGCTTCATCACCAAACCGGTCAGCCAAGCCTTTAGGCCCTTGGCGCCATCGGGTTTGGGCGGTGCGTTGGTTTCGGCCACCAGCACGTCCCCATTGGGCAATACATACAGCCACCGCGGATGGTCCAGGTCGCGGGCAAAGGCGGCCACACGGGTACCCGGTGCGGGCTGCGGCAGTGCCCCCGGTGGCCAGCCAATCGCTGGCGCAATGTTGACGGTTGGAACCAGCGTTGTCTGCGGCGCGGGTAAGCTGGGCCGTGGTCCCATGCCGGCCGAGACCGGCAAGGTGGCCAGGTCGCCGCAGGCCGTCACTGCGCCCAGCGCGGCGGCTAGCGCGGCAACGCCAAACAGTGGGTACGCAGGTTTGGCGGCGGAGCAGGGCTTGGCATGCATCTTGACTCCTTCCATGGTGCTGGTTCAAGGCCTTTGGCGGGATCGTTCGGCTTCCTAAGAGCAAGCCCGGCGTGCACGCAGCCTAGCTGACTGTCCCGCGCCGGTCAGTGCGTTGGCGAACCTATTGAGTGTTCCGCCATTCACAACACCAGTTGCCGTCATGGCGAGCAGGCGAAGCCGACGCGGCCATCCGCCTCAGCATGCCCACATGGATCGCCACGGCCTGTCGGCCTCGCGATGACGGAGCTGAAGTCTCGTTGGGTGGTGTCAACCGTTGCGGAAAGAACAGCAGCCAACCTGGGTGTCTGCAAGCCCGGGACCGACCATGCGGCCTGTGTTCGCTACCGCACAGACCAGCTTCCATCCGGACCCTACGCTGGCATCGCTGCGGACGGCATCGTCGCGCGTTCGCGTCAGTTTGCGCACTCGGCTGCGCGCCACCCTGTCAGGAGACCACCATGTACACCGCTGCCTTGCCCTGTCGCGTACGCGGCCCCCGGAGTCGCCCATGATTGAAATTCGCAAGGGCCAGGCCCCGCAAAGCCTGGAGCGTGCGCCCTTCAGCGTGCGGTTTCGGGCGTCGTTCGTGGACCCGGCCTTTCGAGACGAAGACCAGGCCATCACGCGCCTCGAGGAGATTGCCTGGGCGGCCTATACCGAGGGGCGCAAAGCACCCTTCACACGCAAGGCGGGTCCGGGCTACGCCGATCCGGACTACGAGTTGTCGGTCGAATGGAGCGCCACCAAGGAACGCATCGAACAGGCGCAAGTGCGCTGGGCCGACCCGGCGACACCCTCGCGGGTGTTGCTGATCTGTGGCTCGGCGCGCAACGACGGCACCTGCCCGGGCGAGATCTCCAAGTCCTACCGCTTGCTGGGGCTGGCACGTGAGGTGCTGGAGCAGGCCGGCCTGCAGGTCGACGTACTAGACCTGAGCTTGCTCACCTCCGAATACAGTTTGCACATTCACCCCTGCAAGGGCTGCGCATCGACCGCCATGCCCTTGTGCCATTGGCCCTGCAGTTGTTACCCCAACCACGCTCTGAACCAGACCAACGACTGGATGGCCGAACTCTACGAACGCTGGACCGCGGCCCACGCCGTATTGATCGTCACACCGGTGTACTGGTATCAAAGCCCCAGCCCCCTGAAGCTGATGATGGACCGTCTGGTGTGTGCCGACGGCGGCAACCCTGACCCGACCGCGACCGGTGGCAAGAAGGCCAGTGTTGCCAAGGCGCTGGAAATGGCCGGCTGGGACTACCCGCAGCACCTGGCCGGTCGCGCCTACGGGTTGGTGGTACACGGCGACGTGGCCGGTGTCGAGGGCTCGAGCAGAGCACTTTCGGACTGGCTTGACTGGATGGGCTTCATCGACGCCGGCGCGCAGGCACGGCTGGACCGCTACATCGGCTACTACGGCCCCTACGCCACCAGCCACGCCGCGCTGGACCGCGACGAATCGGTGCAGGAAGAAACCCGCAACGTGGCGCGTGCGCTGGTCAAAGCGGTGTTGGAGTTGCGCTCGGGGCGACTGCAAGCGGTCCAACCCAAGCTGACACGGCCGCGGCCCAAGTAGTGCGCGCGGTCAGGGTGGCGGCTCGCGGCTGGTGCGTGCGGCATGCGCGCCAGACTCGGAGAAGGCCCCTGGAACCGTAGGCTCGGACGGATCCACCACGCGCAGGCAACCTTCCCAGCGGCACGAAAAGCCTGGGCAGCGGTAGCGGTGAACCAGCACGAACAAACTGATCAGGCGGTCCAGCGGGTGCCGCCCAATTCGGACCAAACGACTAGCACACCACGGACAGGTTTGGCTGCTCAGCCCCACGACGTTGGTGGGTCCGCCAGAGGGTGTTGCACCGCTATCTGTCATGACTGTATCCCGGCTGATTCGGGGTCCTGCGATTTGTCCGTCGGACTGTCTCTTGACGCGCACTCACGGGGCCGAGCTCGGCGCCTTCTTGGTCGCAGGCCGCTCCGGCGTGGAATGGTCGTTCGCTTGTCCGGGCATGGGCATGGCATTGGACTGATCCGTCTTGCTGACGTCCGATTTAGCCGCCGAGGTGGTCGCCGGCGCTTCCCTGCTGGGGCCTGCCGGCGTCACGCCGACTTGCGTGTCAACCTGGATGCCCGTTTCCGCGCTGGCCGGTGGCGCATTCAGCTTGGGCTCTGGCACGCGTTGGTCCGAGCAGCCGACTGCCATAGCGAGCGCCAGCATGGCAACGACTGCGCCGCAGCGCTGGTACCTTTGAATTCCCATCATGATGATCTCCTTACTAATGTTTCCAAAATGGATGACCGCAGAACCCGTCATTGCGAGCGTAGCGCGGCAATCGACGGTGGCGTTTCGCAAACATGGATTGCCGCGCTGCGCCAGCAATGGCGACGGGTTGTCATGCCTCGCGAGAGTCTCCACAGCATTCAAGCGGCAGCAGCGAGCCTTCGTGATCGGCGCTGGTGTCAGTCAGCTGGCCATGGCGCGACAAGCTGCGGCACAGCGGATACAGGCCTCGGCGCATTGCTGACAGTGCGCCATCGCGTGCCTGGCGCACTCGCTGCCACAGGTCTGGCAAACGCGTGCACAAAGCTGACACAGCTCAGCGCTGTGTTCGTCGCCTCGCGCAAGGGACGTCGCCGCAAGCCGGCACAGGTCGGCACATTCCATGTCCAAGGCAATGCATCGCACCATCGGCTTCGGTTCAGCTTCGGCCAAACAGGATGCAACACACGCATAACATGCCGCGGCGCAGTCATTACAGGCCAGCAAGCAGTCGCTCTGTTTCTGATCAAGCATGTCACGTTCCCCATTTGGTCACCGGAAATTCGGTAGTTGATGATGCCCGCGCGAGAACCCGTGGTCTGTGTGCCAGCGCACCCAAACGGCGGCTCGCGCGAAACCGACGCTGCCGGGCCCCTCGGTAGGTGCGCTACCGAACAGATTTAGCCGACCCCGCAATCCAGAATTGCAAAGCGTCCAAGAATCACTCACTGCGAGAACGGCACACCATGTACTTTCGAGGAATCGGAACGGCCCTGCCGTCAACCCGCTACACCAAGGCCCAATGCCTGGAGGCGTTCCGCAATTCCGACTGGTATGACCGGCTCGATGCGCGCTCGCACCTGCTGGCCAGCACCGTTTTACAGCGCGACAACGGCATCGAGTCACGCCGACTGGCGGTCAAAGGGCTCGATGAGGTGTTCCGGATCGACCCCAACACCCTGGCACAACGCTTTCGCGCCCACGCGCCGGCGCTGGCCATCCAGGCGGGTCAGCGCGCGCTGGTGCGGGCCGGCCTGCAGGCCGACCAGATTGGGGCCGTCGTGGTCAGCACCTGTACCGGCTACCTTTGTCCCGGCCTGTCGGGTTACGTGGTGGAAGGCCTGGGCCTGCGCTGTGATGTCAAGGCCTTTGACCTGGTTGGGCAGGGCTGCGCGGCGGCGCTGCCGAACTTGCAGCTCAGTCGTGCCCTGATCGGCTCCCATGCCTGCGAGCACGTGTTGTCGATTTGCGTGGAGGTCAGCAGCGCGGCGATGTACCTCGACAATGACGCGGGTGTATTGATCAGCGCCTGTCTGTTCGGCGATGGCGCCGGCGCGGCGGTCTTGTCCGGCCAGGTCAAGCCCGATGCGCGGCGCGTGCAGTGGACCGACAGCGCCTCGCTGATCGAGCCGCGCCAGCGTGATGCACTGATGTTCGAGCAGCGCGACGGCATGTTGCGCAACGTCCTGTCGCGTTCGGTGCCCACCCTGGCGGCGCACTACGCACACCGGGTGCTCGACACCGTCCTCGGACGTGCCGGGCTCGACCCCCATGACATCCGCGCGTGGATTGTCCACGCCGGAGGGCGCGATGTGTTGCGTTCATTGGAGCGACGCTTTGAGTTGCAAGCCGCGGACTTGCGCTACAGCGCGGCCATGCTGCGCGAGTACGGCAACCTGTCCAGCGCCTTCGTCTACTTTGTGCTGGAGGCGGCACTGATGGATGACGCACCCGATGGTTGGTGGTGGTTGTCCTCGTTCGGAGCCGGGTTTAGCTGCCACGGCGCCCTGCTGAAGGTGCACTGATGAAAACCAGACAAGTGGCCCGCGAAATTCTCGACGACCTGGCCGAGGATGATCCCGATGCAATTCGATCGCGCCGCGACTTGGGCCGCGTACACCGGGCCATGGGCACGCGCACCATGCTGCTGCGCGCTTTGCGGGAAATGACCGCTTCGCGTCGGGACCGCGCGCCGCTGCGCGTGCTCGAACTCGGCGCCGGCGACGGCAGCCTGATGCTGGGCGTGGCGCAGGAACTGGCGCCGAGCTGGCCGAAAGTTGAACTGACCCTGCTCGACGCGCAGGCGGTGGTCGGGCGCGACACCCTGGCACGCTTCGCCCAGCTCGGGTGGACCGCCGTTGCCGAAGTCAATGACGTGTTCGACTGGGCTGCGGGCACCAACGACCCGCGCTTGATGAACCGCCAGCCCGCGCGCTGGGACCTGATCGTCAGCAATCTGTTCCTGCATCACTTCGAAGACGAACACCTGGCGGGCCTGTTTGGCGCCATTGCGGACCGGGGTGCGCGCTTCTTCGCCAGCGAACCACGGCGCGCCCGCTTGGCGCTGGCGGGCAGCCATCTGGTCGGACTGCTAGGCAGCAACTGGGTTACGCGTCAAGACGCCGTGTCGAGCGTGCGCGCGGGCTTTCGCGGCCAGGAACTCAGCGCCCTGTGGCCAGACGTGGGCCGGCGCTGGCACGTGCGGGAATATGCGGCCGGGCTGTTCAGCCATTGCTTTCGCGCCGAACCGATGGATACAAGCCATGCCAACACAGTTTGATGCCATTGTGATCGGCGCCGGACCGGCTGGTTCGACGGCCGCGATCCTGTTGGCCCGCGCTGGCTGGTCGGTCGCGCTGATCGAGAAACAGCGCTTCCCGCGGCGCAAGGTCTGCGGTGAATGTATTGCCGCCAGCAACTTGCCGTTATTGGCGGCCCTGGGCTTGGGCTCCGCCTTGGACGCCTGCGCCGGTCCGGAGCTCAAACAAGTCGCCCTGATGCGCGGCCAGCGCACGGTGCTGGCCGATCTGCCGCCCGCCCCTCATGACCAATACCGATGGGGCAAAGCGCTGGGTCGCGAGACGCTCGACACCTTGTTGGTCGAGCAGGCGCGCACGGCCGGTGCGCAGGTCTGGCAACCCTGGAGTCTGCAGGCCATTGAAGGGGCCGTCGGCGCGTGGCGCTGCAAAGTCCGCTCCATTGACTCGGATGAAACGCGCTGCTTGCAGTCTCCGGTTGTGATTGATGCCCATGGCTCGTGGGAGGCGCTACCGATGGGTCGACGCCGGCTGGCGCGCAGTGCCTCTGACTTGTTCGCCTTCAAGGCCAACTTCGACCAGGCAAACCTGGAGACCGGTCTGTTACCGGTGTTGACCTTCAATGGTGGTTACGGCGGCATGGTCGTCGCCGGCGGTGGCCTGACCACGGTAGCCTGCTGCGTGCGCCGCGACCGGCTCGACGCGGGTCGACGGGACACGCCGGACGTACCCGCCGGCCACGTCATGGAGGCATTGTTGCGCCACGAATGCAAGGGTGTACGCGATGCGCTGCAAGGCGCCACGCGCCAAGGGGCTTGGCTGGCCACCGGGCCCCTGGAGCCGGGCATCCGGCTGGGCGCCGAGGACGGCGTGTTTCGTATCGGCAATGCGGCGGGCGAGGCCCATCCGATCATCGGCGAGGGCATGAGCATGGCGCTGCAATCGGCCTGGCTGTTGTGTGAACACCTGCTGTCGCCCGCGTTGCGCCAAGAGTCGCCCGCCAGCGCCTGGCAAGCCAGGGTGGCACGTCGATATGCGCTGGACTGGCGCCGCCACTTTCAACCCCGGCTGCGCCTGGCCAGCGTTTTCGCACACGCGGCCATGCGGCCCATGCTGGCCGCACCCCTGCTGACCATGGCGCAGTACTGGCCGGGCATGTTGACTCTGGGTGCCACCCTGGGCGGCAAGACGCGATTTGTGGCCGATCTGGCTGCCATGACGAAGCCGGCGCCCCTGGCCGCCCTGGCCCTGGCCGGACACGGCGCGCCGGCCACCCCCACGCCAACCCGTCACTCGAGAAGCCCCCCCCATGAATACCACCTTTGAACGCCTGAGCGCCGTCCTGATCCAGACCTACCACTTCGAACCGGAACTGCTGACGCTCGATGCCCCACTCGAAGCGCTGGGGATAGACTCCCTTGGCTTGGCGGATATGTTGTTCAACATCGAGGACGCGTTCCACATCACCCTGCCAGCCCAGCCGGTCGACTTGCTCACCTTGGGCGACGTGGTTCAATTTATTGACCAGCTGATCGGCGCTCAAAACTGCGAAGCCGCAAGCCCCACCACCTCGGTGGCACCCCTGCTGCACACCGCATGAAACGGGTCGCTGTCACCGGTATCGGCCTGGTCTCACCGCTGGGCAACAGTGTGCCCGAGCTGTGGGCCAAGGCCTACGCCGGGCACAGCGCGGTAGGGCGCTTGCAGGCGCCGTTTGCGCCCCGGCTAGTGACCCCGTTGGCCGCCACGGTGGCCTTTGACGGTGCAGCACATTTCGACACCCCAAAGCTGCGTATGCTCGACCGGTTTGCCCAGTTTGCGCTGGTGGCGGCCAACCAGGCGATGCGCGAAGCATGCCAGGACGCGCACGTGATCGACCGCAGCCGCGCCGGGGTGTTTGTCGGCACCGGCATGGGCGGCTCAATCAGCAACGACGAGGGCTACCAGGCGCTGTATGCGCAGGGTTCGGACCGCATCCGGCCCTACAGCGTGCTGCTGGGTATGTACAACGCAGCGGCCGCCTGGATTGGCATCGAACACCAATTCAGCGGGCCCAACCTCACCTACAGCACCGCCTGTTCGTCATCGGCCGTGGCTATCGGCGAGGCCTGGTCGCGTGTGGCGCGGGGTGAGCTGGACCTGGCGCTGGCCGGCGGTGCCGAAGCGCCCCTGTCGTTTGGGTCCATGAAGGCATGGGAGGCGTTACACACGCTGGCCAGCATCGACGCCGATGCGCCATCGGCCTCCTGCAAACCGTTCTCCAAAAACCGCAGCGGCATGGTGCTGGGTGAGGGCGCGGCCATGCTGGTGCTGGAGCCTTGGGACGCCGCCCAGGCCCGCGGCGCAACGGTGCGCGGCGAAATACTCGGTTATGGCTTGACCACGGACGCCGGCCACATCACCCGCCCCTCCATCGAAGGACAGGCCGCGGCCATGCGCGCGGCGCTGCAATCGGCCGGACTCGATGCCGCGGCGGTGGAGGCCATCAACGCCCACGGCACCGGCACCCCGGCCAACGATGGTGTCGAGACCGCTGCCATCAAGGCCGTGTTTGGCGCCCGTGCACCACACATCCCGATCAGCGCCACCAAGGCCATGCACGGCCACTTGTTAGGCGCCGCGGGCGCGCTCGAATGTGTGTTGTCGCTGTTGTCGATGCAGCACGCCGTGGCCTTGCCAACCATGCACCTGCATACGCCCGACCCGGCCTGCGACCTGGACTATGTGCCCAACATGGCACGCGACGGCGTGCCAGCGCGCACCATGCTGAGCAACTCATTCGCCTTTGGCGGCACCAATGTGGTGTTGGTTTTAGGGGCAGCGCCATGTTGAGTATTGCGCCTGCGGCAGCTCCCCGTCTGGTCCCGTCATTGCGAGCGCAGCGCGGCAATCCATCATCGCGACACGCCAACATGGATCGCCACGCTACGCTCGCGATGACGAGGAATTGGACTGCCGCGCAGCGCGACGCTCGCAATGACAAGGTATGGCCGGTCTACGCTTTCCATGAACCCACCGTCATTGCGAACGCAGTGAAGCAATCCATGTTTGCGGCAGGCCACGGTAGATTGCCGCGCTACGCTCGCAAGGACGAGGTGCGGTCGGACAGCGCTCGCAAGGACGAGGTGTTGTCATGAATCTTGGGAGTCGCCACCAGACGATCCAAGGTCTCACGGCGTCGCCAACAGGTGCCACTGCGGAGTCGGCGATCAGCTTGTGGGAGCAGGTTGCGACCCAACTCACATCGGTCGTCGGCGAAGCTGGATTCGAGTCGCTGTACGCCAGGAGTTTGTTCCTGGCGCAGGCAAGGTTCCCCTGGCTTGCGGAGGGTGCGCGCTTGACTCAAACCGAGCAACGATTTGAAAGCCTCCAAGCAAGCCTGGCGAAGCAAAGCCCAGCCATTGCGAGCGACGCAAACGCTTTGCTGTTAACGACGCTCACCGACTTAATGGCCTCACTGATTGGCGAACCATTGACCGCACAAATTTTGGAGGCGGCGTGGGGCCCTGACGCGCACGGCAGGGCTAACAAGGGATCCGTACATGACTAACAAGGTAAGCATACGTCGCCTGAAAACTGGCGTCCCCGGTCTGGACAACTTGCTGGGAGGGGGTCTGCCGGAATTCTCCTTCAATCTGATTGCCGGCACACCGGGCAGCGGTAAAACAACGCTGGCGCACCAGATCATGTTCTCGCTGGCAAGCCCGACCAGTCGGGCGCTGTATTTCACGGTGCTGGGTGAACCCGCCCTGAAAATGCTTCGGTATCAACAGCAGTTTTCGTTTTTTCAGGTCGGACAGGTCAATCAGTCGATTCGCTTCGTGAACCTCTCCGAGGACCTGCTGGATGGCAGCTTCGAGCGCGTCATGGCGCGTATTTCCAACGAAGTAAGGGACTATGCGCCCGGCCTGGTCTTCGTTGACTCGTTTCGATCCGTCGTGCAGTCAGCCGGACAAAACAGCCAGGGCACAGCCGAACTGCAGCGCTTCGTGCATGGTCTGGGTGTGCAAATGACGAGCTGGAAGGCCACCAGTTTTTTGATCGGCGAGTATTTGCTGCCGGAGTCGGAGTCAAGCCCGGTTTTCGCGACCGCCGATGGCATTCTGTGGCTGTCACAAAACATGCAGCGCAATTCAATGGTGCGCAAGATTCAGGTCGTCAAAATGCGTGGTCAGGCCCAGGCACCCGGTTTGCACACATTTCGTTTGAGTGATGAGGGCATTCGGATCTTTCCGCGTGCGATCGTCAAGCAGAGCGTCGGGCCAGGATCATCGACCCGCGCGGCGCCTGGCCCGACACGCCTGTCAATGGGGATACCTAGCCTCGACGACATGTTGGGCGGCGGCCTGCCAATTGGTTACTCCTTGCTGGTGGTCGGTCCATCCGGCTCGGGGAAAACCATCCTCGCGACGGAGTTTCTTGCCGAAGGCGCACGCCGGGGCGAACCCGGTGTGATGGCGGCATTCGAAAAGAGCCCGAGCCAACTGCTGGGCAACGTCAAACTCCAGACGATGGTCCAGGCCGGACAAGTTGGCGTGATTGATACCCGCTCCCTCGACTTGTCGATTGATGAAACCCTGAGCGACCTGATCGTCATGATCAATCGATTGCAGGCCAAACGTGTTGTCATTGATTCGTTGTCTGGCTTTGCGCTGGCCATCGCACCTGAATTCAGCGAGGACTTCCGCAGTTCGCTGTACCGGATGATTGCCGAGCTGACGAGCATGGGTGTCACCATACTGATGACCTCCGAACTGGAAGACCGCTACACCGATTTGCGCTTCAGCCCTTTCGGCAGTGCCTTTCTGGCCGATGCGATTGTGGTGCAGCGTTATGTCGAACTCGATGGTCAATTCAAGCGCGCCCTGTCGGTGGTCAAAGTGCGCGGCAGTGCGCACAGCAAGCTCATTCGGCTATTTGACATTTCAGACTCAGGCATCACCCTTGGCGAGCCCCTGACCGGCTACACGGGGGTCACCACGGGCAGCCCGACCAAAGTCGATTCGCAGACCGATGTGAAAACGGAAAGGCAGCACAATGAGCAACAACCGTGACGCTCGCATCCTGAAGCCCGACCGGCCAGGTGCACCAAGCGCGTCGGACCAGAACCCGGACCGACTGATATCGAAACTTGAGCTTGAGAGTATGGGTCGGCGGGAACAATCGGTGACTGACCACGAGGCGGCCATCCTAAGCCGCGAAAAACTGGTCACCGAGCGTGAGGACACCGCGACCACCCGTGAAAGCGCTTCCGACTCTCGGGAGGATGCGGTGTTGGTGCGCGAAACATCGACCCATGCCCGGGAGGGTGAATCCACTATGCGCGAAGAGGCGGCCACCACGCGTGAAGTCGACATTCGCACCGCAGAAGAGGCCCTGCAGGCCAGCTCGACCGATCGCATGGTGATGCTGCAGCAGGCCAACGCACACCTGGTGATCGCCAGCATTGAAGCCCACAAACTGACTGAACAGGTGCAGTCAGCCAAAGCCAGACTCGATCACCTGGCCCACCACGATGTCTTGACGGACTTGCCCAATCGCATGCTGCTGCAGGACCGGCTTGGTCAAGCGATTGAGGCGGCACGGCGGCAAGGCAGACAACTGGCGGTCATGTTTCTGGACCTGGATCGTTTTAAACACATCAACGACGCCCTGGGTCACGCTGTTGGCGACCAACTGCTGCAATCGGTAGCGCAACGCCTGGTGCACGCTGTGCGTCACTCAGACACCGTCTCTCGGCAAGGCGGTGATGAATTCCTGTTGCTGCTGCCGGTGATTGAACAGGCGCAAGACGCAGCGCTTTCCGCGCAAAAACTGCTCGCGGCACTCGCCCTGGCGCACCACGTCGACGGGCACGATCTGCACATCGGCGTGAGCATCGGCATCAGCATCTATCCCGACGATGGCCACGATGCGCAAACCCTGATCAAGCGTGCCGACACCGCGATGTACCACGCCAAGGAGAATGGACGCAATACCTACAAGTTCTTCGAGCCCGACATGACCGCGCGGGCGGTCCAACGCCAGGCCTTCGAGGTCGGTTTGCGCCGCGCCCTGGAAAGGCAGGAGTTTGTGTTGCACTACCAGCCCAAAGTCAACCTGCTCAGCGGCAGAATTGTCGGCGTTGAGGCGCTGATCCGCTGGCAGCATCCGGAGCTGGGGCTGCTGCTCCCGTCGCACTTTGTCGCCATCGCGGAAGACTGTGGCCTGATCCTGCCCATGGGCCGTTGGGTGCTGCGCGAGGCCTGTCAGCAAGCTCGAGCCTGGCTGCATGCTGGTTTGCCGCCGATCACCGTCGCGATCAACACATCGGCACTCGAGTTCAGCGACAAGGGCTTCCTGGACAATGTGCGCGCCACGCTTGAGCAAACGAATATGGAGCCGAGTTACCTGGAACTGGAACTGACCGAAAGTGTCCTGATGCGCGATGCCGAGTCTTCCGGCAACCTGCTGCAAGCCATCGCCGACCTGGGCGTCAGGCTGTCGATCGATGACTTCGGAACCGGTTACTCCAGCCTGAGTTACCTCAGTCGTTTCCCGATCAATGCCCTGAAGATCGACCAGTCGTTTGTCCAGCAGGTCAGCACCAATGCAGACTACGCAACCATTGTCAGCGCCGTGATCACGATGGGTCAGAGCCTGCGCCAACGCATCATTGCGGAAGGCGTGGAAACACCTGAGCAGCTTGCCTTTCTAAGGGACCGGAATTGTGACGAGGCCCAGGGCTACTACTTTGGCCGTCCGGTGACAGCCGCGACCCTGGCCAGTCTTCTCGAAACCGGTGTGCCAAGCCCGGCTCCAGCATTGACGGCCTGAGCCTTGACCCCGATGCCCAGGTCGTCCTGCCGACCATGCACCTGAACAAGCCCGACCCGGCCTGCGACCTGGACTATGTGCCCAACCTGGCACGCGACGGCGTGGCGGTGCGCGCCATGTTGTCGAACTCGTTTGCATTCGGCGGCACCAACGTCACGTTGGTTTTAGGGGCCGCGCCGTGTTGAGCGTTGCGCAGGCCGGCCAGCGACCCAGGGGAACGCCGATCCCGCCCAAGACCGCCAACAGAGCCCGTCATCGCGAGCGTAGCGTGGCCATGCACCTGGCCCGTCATTGCGAGCGTAGCGCGGCAATCCATCTGACCCGTCATTGCGAGCGTAGCGCGGCAATCCATGGTGGTGCGCCGGTCAACGTGGATCGCCGCGCTACGCTCGCGATGACGAGGTATGGCCGCGCTGCGCTCGCTACGACGAGGTGCTGTCATGCATTCCGGAAGTCTCCACAAGACTCGCTGACACGCGTTCAGAAGTCGGGAAACTTTACACTCAGAGTGCCCATTTTTCTGGTCGCGCGCATAACTACATGATCGGTAAGCGATTAGTGCTTTGGCGCGGAAATTGCATGCATCCAACGCTGCAGGGCGACAAGGGTTTGTCGAGCCAAGTCCTTTACCGTTCCCCCAGGAGTCTGGCATGAAAACTTCCCCCACGCGTAACCGAAGCGCCCTTGGCGTCTTCCCACTCAAACTTCGATCCGCTCTGGCATCGGCCGCGATGGTGGCCCTATGCGGTGCTGCCCCCGCATTGGCGGGCCCACTGCTGGGGTCGGATCTGGCGAGCTTTGCGGTGCTGGGCGCCGCAGGGGTGACCAATGTCCCCACCAGTACCATTGGCGGGAATCTGGGTTCGGCCCCCAATGCTTCGGTCGGCGGAGGGTACGTCTTTACCTCCGGATCGTTGCAACCCAACACCGGCATTGCCCAGCAGGCACAGCTTGACCTTGACGCCGCGATCCTCGCTGTCAATGGCATAGGGCCTGGTCTCACAATTGGTGCGGACCTCACCGGAACGATCTTGCCCGGCATCTATACGGTTCCCGCTGGCCCAACCAATCTGTCGGGAGCGCTGATTCTCGACGGCGGCGGCAGCAACACCGCGCAGTGGTACTTCCTGTTTCCCAGCACGCTCATCACCGACTCCACCTCCAGCGTTTCGGTGGTGAATGTCGGTGACGGTTCGGGCGTCGGAATCTATTGGAGCGTGGGCAGCGCCGCGACGCTCAACGGCAATTCGTTTGCGGGCAATGTGCTGGCGCACGACCTCATCAGCAGCGACGGCGACCTGACGCTGTCTTGCGGGCGCCTGTTGTCGGCAACGGCCCAAGTGACCTTGATTCACGACACCATCTCCTTGGGCTGTATTGGGTTCGAGAAAAGCGGCGGCTTTGATCAGGGCGCCGACATCGGGTCGGGTGGTCACGCCGTGCCCGAGCCCGCCACACTGGCGCTGTTTGGGCTTGGACTTGCGGGCATCGCATTGGCCCGTCGCCGGCGCAACTGACCCCCCCGCTTCTCGATGACAAACCCCGCCCTGGCGGGGTTTTCCCTATCTACGCCCAGCACAGGCGGGGTCTTGGTGCGCCAGC
Organism: Rhodoferax sp.; assembly: GCA_030685025.1. Taxonomy (GTDB): domain Bacteria; phylum Pseudomonadota; class Gammaproteobacteria; order Burkholderiales; family Burkholderiaceae_C; genus Rhodoferax_D. Next base: position 601 of record JAUXWC010000171.1, on the reverse strand, counting down.
GCACCGACCACCGGACCGAGGCTTCCTACCATGGGGCAAGCAGAACCCGTCATTGCGAGCGCAGCGCGTTGCCGCGTCGCATACGCTCCTCGCAATGACGTTTTTTCAGCGGCATGCCGCCGTGGATTGCTGCGCTGCGCTCGCAATGACGGACTCTCTGTGCACCGCACGCCCATGTCATGAACTTCGCGTACAAGCCCGCCTGGATTCTGCTCAAACAGGTCGCCAACTCGTTCCCGTCATCGCGAGCGTAGCGCGGCGATCCACCTTGGCCGGCCCACCACCATGGATCGCCGCGCTGCGCTCGCGATGACGGGCCTGGTGGATCGCCGCGCTGCGCTCGCTTTTGACGGACCGGATGGATCACCGTGGCGGTCTTGCGCCGACTGCGTTAACTGGCGCACAGACCACCTCGCGGGAACTTTGTAAGGTACTGGTTTTCACGACCCGGGAGCATCGAATGGACGAGTACCACATCGCCGTCATCGTCGGCAGCTTGCGCAAGGATTCGTTCAACCGTCGCCTGGCCAACGCCTTGGCCGAGCTGGCGCCGGCGGATTTCACGTTCCGGCAGGTGAAGATCGGCGACCTGCCCTTGTAC
>JAUXWC010000168.1 GCA_030685025.1 Rhodoferax sp. | reverse complement strand
CTGGGTAGTGCCGGAAGATCCCGTCCTCGTTGAACGGGATGCGGCGTTCGCTGCGCAGGTAAGCCGCCACGCGGGCGTGCTGTGCCACCCGGTCGTGCAGTGCCTGCACCAGCGGCGTTTTCTTCAAGGCGCGCTTCGTTGCCTTGGGGAACGCATAGAGCAGGCCCGCCACCAACTGGAACAAGGACAGGTCGGCATAACTCAGCCGGGCGCCCACCAGATGTTTGTCGCCTTTGGGGTTGCGGGCCAGCACGGTCTCCAGCCAGCCGAGGTATTTCGGGATGCGCTGGATACGAAATCCTTGCGCGGCTCGAAGCGCTTCCGCCTTCTGGTCCTCGTAGTACAGACCGGTGCCCATCGGGTGATGCGTGTTGTGGGCCTCGTCCACCGCGTCGGCAATCGTCAGTTGGATCTGATGCGCCCACAGGCGGTCGGCCTCGCTCGCTCCCACCAGTTTGAGGCGCGGACCCAGGTACAGCAGGATGGCGGCGGTCTGCCCAATCACCTGTTTGCCGTCCACCAGCAACGGACAGGCAAACGATGGCCGCGCAGTGCAAGGGTCTTGCAGGCAGTGAAGCAGGGCGGGCAGGCCTTGCCCGTTGGCGGCATTGCCACGCGCCACATCGACATAGGGCGCGCCAGCCGCTTCCAGCGCCAGGCGGACAAACTCACCGCGACCTTGAATGCCGGGCCAGTAGTGGAGTTGGTAAGGCATGGCTGTCTATGGCCTCCAGAGTGATTGGCGAATAAAACTAGGCGCTCCGCAGAACTTCGGTCATCATGGCCGCATCGACATTGCCGCCAGTGATGACGGTACCCACCGTCAGGCCCTTGAGCGTGGCGCGTTCTTGCATCGCGGCGGCAAAACCCGCCGCACCCGCGCCCTCCGCCAGGTTGTGGGTGTCGGTGTACAGGTCGCGCATAGCCTGGGCCACTTCGGCATCGGTGACCTGGACGACGTGGTCGAGCTGGCCCAGCAGGATGTCCAGCGCGGCCTGGTCGGCCACGCGGCAGGCCATGCCGTCGGCTAGCATCGTGGTGACGGGTGCCTCCACCACGCGGCCCGCCGCCAGCGAATCGGCATAGGTGGTGGCATGGCTGCTGACTACGCCGACGATGCGCGCCCGGTGTCCCAGTGCGCGCCTGGCGGCGACGGCCGAGCAGGCGCCCGAGCCCTGGCCGATCGGCACATAGACCACGTCGAGCTGCGGCACGGCCTTGAAATATTCCCACCAGTAGGTGCTGACGCCCTGCAGCAGGCCGGCGTGAAAGCTCGGCACCATGTGGGCGCCACTGTCCGCTGCCAGGGCCGCGGCGTGCTCGCGCGCCTCTTGAAAGTCGGCGCCGTGCTCGATCAGCGTCACGCCCAGCGCGCGCATGGCGGCGTTCTTCTCGACCGAATTGCCATGCGGCACCACGATGCGGCACGGCACACCGTGGCTGCGTGCGGCCCAGCCGATGCTTTGGCCGTGGTTGCCGCGCGTGGCGCTGATGACGCTGGCCGGCATGCCGGTCTGGCGCAGATGCTCGAAGTAGGTCAACCCACCGCGAATCTTGAAGGCGCCCACCGGCGTGTGGTTCTCGTGCTTGACCCAGCAATCGGTGCCCAGGCGCTCACTGAGCAGCGCCCAGCGGTACTGCTGCGTGGCCTGGAATTGGCGGTAGACGATGTGCGCGGCGGCTTCGATGTCGGACAGGGTGGGCAGGCTCATGGGTGGTGTGGGGCGATATCGAGTCGGGTGGGCGCGGCGCCTTTGCGGTCGGGCGGGCCGGGGTTCAGAGTTGGACCTGACCGTCAATGCAGGTCACCGACTCGCCGCCAACCCATACCTGGCCATCACCATCGCGTTCGATGAACACTCGGCCAGCGCGGCCCAGGCAGGCGCCTTGCGCTGCCACGTAGCGGGTTGGGGCATGGCCTTCCGCGATCAGCCATTGCGCCAGGCTGGCATTGAGGCTGCCGGTGACCGGGTCTTCATTGACGCCGATCGGGGCGGCGAAGGCGCGCACCTCCAGCGCCGGGGTGTCTGCGTTGGGCACGGGTGCAGGTTGCGTCTCGCAGCGGGTGCCGAAGGCGCGCGCCTCGCGGTTCGACCGTCCGATCAGGGCCGGGCCTGGCGACGCTTGTTCCACGGCAACCACGCCGACCTTGTGTCCGAGGTTCTTGAGCGCCAGGTGAGCCGGGTTGAGTTGCAGCACCGTCTGGTGGCTGTCGAGCAGCAGGCCCAACCAGACCGGGCCGTTGTCCAGCATCTGCGCGGCGATGATTTGCTTGGCCGAAAGCCCCAGCGCGGCGGCCACCTGGGCCAGCAAGGCGGGGCTGGGGTTGCTGCGCTTGAGCGGTGGCGCGGCGAAGGCCAAGTGCGCGCCATCGCGGCGCAGCTTGACCAGACCGACCGCGCACTCCTGCACGAAGAATTCGGGGTCAGAGTCCAATTTCGTCTTTGCGCTGTTGGTGCCGGAGTGTTCGGTGTCCTGAATTGGGTTCTGACCCCCAATGTTTCCTCCCGCCTGCAGCCAAGCGTGGCAACTGCCCAGCGTGGGGTGGCCAGCAAAGGGCAGTTCGCCACCGGGCGTGAAGATGCGTACGCGGTAGTGCGCCTCCGGCGTGGTGGGCGGCAGCAGGAAGGTGGTTTCGGACAGGTTGGTCCACTGCGCAAAGCGCTGCATCTCGGCATCGCTCAGGCCGGTGCCGTCCAGCACCACGGCCAGGGGGTTGCCGAAGTAGGGCTCGGCGGTGAAGACGTCAACTTGTTTGAAGGCTCGGGTTTTCATGGCTTCGAGGCTCTGGCGAATGACAGGTTCGAATGGAATACGGGCTAGGCAAATGGTGCGCAAGCTGTCTCGGGATAAGCCACTAACTCGGCGCCATAGGTCTGGATCGAACGCGCCAGGGCCGCCACACCACGGCGAATCTCCTCCACGCTGGGGGTCACGAAGGACAGGCGCAGCGTGCGCGGGTCGCCTTCGGTCGCATAGAAGGGTGCGCCGGGCACGAAGGCCACGCCCTGTTCGACCGCCTTGGGCAGCAAGTCCACCGCGCTCATGCCCTGGGGCAGACGCGCCCACAGGAACATGCCACCAGCGGGCGTGTTCCAGACCACGCGCTCGTCCGCGCTTTGGCCAGGCCGGGCTGGCAGCTCGCGCGCCAATGCTTCAAGCATGGCGTCGCGCTGCGCCTTGTACAGCGTGCGGATGGTGGGCACGTGGCGGTCCAGAAAGCCGTCCTTCATCACCTCGGCCACGATGCGTTGATTAAAGCCCGGTGTATGCAAATCGACCGCTTGTTTGGCTTGCAGCAGCTTGGGGTAAACCGCCTTGGGCGCCACCACGAAACCCAGGCGCAAGCCGGGTGCCAGCACCTTGGAGAAGGAGCCCAGGTAGATGCAGCCGTCTGGGTTGCGTGCGGTCAGGCCCAGTGGCGGTGGGCTGTCAAACCACAGGTCGCCATAGGGGTTGTCTTCGAGCAGCGGCAAGCCCCGCTCGGCGGCGCGTGCCACCAGGGCGGCGCGGCGGGCCTCGCTCATGGTGCGGCCGGTGGGGTTCTGGAAGTTGGGCAACACGTACAGAAAACGTGCGTCCGACCGGCGATTCGCCGCCGGGCCGCCCCAAGGCGAATCAGCCCCCGCGGGGGGCAGCGAGGACACGCCAGTGCCGAGCGTGGGGGCGCACTTTCGCTCGAGGTCTGCCAGGTCCACCCCGTCATCGTCGGTGGCCACGCTGACGATGTTGGGTTCCATCGGCGTGAAGGCCATCACCGCGCCCAGGTAAGTGGGCGACTCCACCAGTACTTTGCTGCCGACATCAATCAGTACCTTGGCCACCAGGTCCAGGCCCTGCTGCGAGCCGGTGGTGATCAGCACCTGCGCCGGGTCCACGTTCCAGGGCAACATCGCCGCCACCTGCTCACGCAAGGGCGCAAAGCCTTCGCTGGCGGCATATTGCAGGGCGGCCTGGGGCTCGTCACGCAGTACCTTGGCGCAGGCTTGTTCGAACTCGGCGACCGGAAAGGTCTTGGGTGAAGGCAGACCACCGGCGAAGCTGATGATGCCGGGCTTTTCGGTGATCTTGAGGATTTCGCGGATCACCGAGGGGTTCATCTTGGCGGCGCGTGCGGCCAGCACCCAGGCGCTATGGTTGCTTGGTCGGGTGTTCATGGTGATCCTTTTGGGTGGGCGGTGTGTTGAGGGGTGGCCCGAATGGGCATCTTTCGGCCAACAAAGACGACGGCGATGACGGCCAAGCCAAAGCCCAAGGTGAGTGCGTCCAGCGATTCGCCCAACAGGGGCACGGCAACCAGCATACCCAGAAACGGTTGAATCAGTTGCACCTGGCTCACCCGCACCGTGCCGCCCAGCGCCAGGCCGCGGTACCAGGCAAAAAAGCCCAGCCACATGGAGAACACGGCGACATAGGCAAAGGCTGCCCAGGCTTCAGTCTTGATGGCGGTTTGTGGCCATTCCAAAATGGCCAGCGGCAAATTGAGCGGCAAGGACATGACCAACGCCCAGCAGATCACGTAGTCCGCGCGCATATGTCGCGACAGTTGGGCGCCATAGCCGTAGCCCACCGCCGCGCAGGCCATGGCCAGCAGTAGCAAGGCGTCGGCCGGGGCCAGCGTCAGCCCCGCGTGACCGGAGCGCAGCAATGCAAAGGCCACCACCAGGGCGGTGCCAAGACCCGCGCACAGCCAGAAGCCGGCCGATGGGCGCTGGCGGTGCAGCCAGGCGCCCACCGCCGCCGTGGCCAGTGGCAGCACGCCCACGATCACGCTGGCGTGCACCGCTTCCACATGGCGCATCGCCACCGACGTGCACAGCGGAAAGCCAAACACCACGCCCAGCGCCACGGCGCCAAGTGGTCGCCAATCGGCGCGGCGCGGCCAGGGCGCGCGCGTGGCCAACAGAAAGCCGATCGACAGCAGCGCGGCAATCACCGCGCGGCCGACTGCGATGAACACCCCCGACAACTGCGGCAACTCCGGCGTGCCCACGGCCAGGCGGGTCATGGGCAGGGTCAGGGCGAAGATGGTCACGCCCAGCAGGCCCAGCCAAAGGCCTTTGCGGGTGTCCGCGGTGTTGGTGATCATGGTTCGCGCTCAATGGCTTCAGAACGTGGCCATCCAGGCGGCCGTCACCACCAGCACGACGGCCATGAAGCGGTTGAACCAGCGCAGGCGCGTGCCCGAGTTGTCGGGGCCACTTAGCCACTGGCGCAGCAGCGAACCAATCAGTGCATAGGCCAAGTTGCTGACCAGGCCAAAGGCCAGCATCAGCGGCAGGATGATGGCAAAACGCGCCACCGCATCGGCGTGGCCCGCCAACCAGCCCGCCACGATGGTCAGCGCCAACATCCAGGCCTTGATGTTGAGGAACTGCAGCATCACCCCTTGCCAGAACGTCACCCGCAATTGGGATGCGTCGGCCTGCGCCAGTTGGCTGCTGCGCGCCAGCTTGAACGCCAGCCACAGCAAGTAGCCTATGCCCAGCGCCTGGATGCCGATGCGCAGCGGCGGCAGCGCCACCACCAGTGCGCCCACGCCGCCAGCGCACAAGCTGAGCAGCAGCCCCCAACCGACCGGCACCGCCAACACAAAACGCAGCGAACGCCTGAACCCCAGGTTGGCTGCCAGCGCGGTCGACAAGGTGGTGTTGGGCCCCGGCGTGAAACTGGCGGCAGTGGCCAACAACAGCAGGGCGCTGAGCTCGGTGTTGGTCATGGGTGCGTGGCTTGCCAGGTCATGCAGCAGACTTTATAGTGTCGAGACAGCACACAAGCAATACAGTTTGCTGAACAATTCGCCAATCTGTATTGCTCGCCAAGACGACACAGTCACGCGACCCACCCAACTGCCCCCAAGCGACCACCCCTTACCGCATGCTGCTCAGAGCCTCCAACCAATCGCTGACCGATCAACTGACCGACCGCTTCGGGCAACGCATTCGCGACCGCCTGCTGGCGCCCGGCGCGCGGCTGCCTTCGGTGCGCCTGTGTGCGCAGCAGCAGGGCGTGAGCCCGTCCACCGTGGTGGCCGCCTACGACCAGTTGCTGGCGCAAGGGCTGGTGGAAGCGCGGCCGCATCGCGGCTTCTTTGTAAGAAAAACGGCCACAGACCAGGATGGTATTGCCAAGTCAGCTATCAAAAAAGTAGCAAATAGCGACTTGACGCAGGCCGCGCCGGTCAACGCCACGGCCTTGATTCGCGGTATGTTCCACAGCGGCAGCGGCAAACCGCAACCGGGCATGGGCGTGTTCCCGCCCGACTGGCTGCAAACCGACTTCATGTCCACGGCGGTGCGCAAAGTCACCACCACGCAGGCGCTGCGCGAGTTCTCGCTGCAATACGGCGAGCCCGCCGGGGATGAGGGGCTGCGTCAATCGTTGTCGCAAAAATTGGCCACCATCAACGTGCATGCGGCACCAGAGCAGATCATCACCACCGTGGGTGCCACCCACGCGCTAGACATCGTCAGCCGCACCTTGCTGCGTGCGGGCGACTGCGTGATGGTGGAGGAGCCCGGCTGGGCGATCGAGTTTGCGCGCCTGGAGGCGCTGGGCATGCGCATTCTGCCGGTGCCGCGCGGCGAGCAGGGGCCGGACCTGGAGGTGATGGCGCGTTACTGCGAGCTGCACAAGCCGAAGCTGTTCGTCAGCGTCAGCGTGTTCCACAATCCCACCGGTTATTGCTTGAGCCCCGGCAGCGCGCACCGGGTGTTGCAACTGGCCAATGCGCACAACTTCCACATTGTTGAAGACGACACCTACAGCCACATTGCGCCCGAGCACGCCACGCGCCTGTGCGCGTTGGATGGCTTGCAGCGCACCCTCTACGTCAGTGGCTTCTCGAAAATCCTGGCGCCCAATTGGCGCGTCGGCTACCTTGCCGCGCCGCCCTCAATGGTCGAGCGCCTGCTCGACACCAAACTGCTGGCAACCCTGACCACGCCCGCGCTGCTGGAGAAAGCCCTGGCCTGGTGCATCGACCAGGGTCAGTTGCGCCGCCACGCGCAGCGCATCCGCACCCAGCTCGACCTGGCGCGGGCGCGCAGCGTCAAGCTGGCACTGGCTGCGGGTTGTCGTTTTGCCGCGCCACCGGCTGGCTTGTTTGGTTGGGTTGACACTGGCGTGGACACCGACGCCCTGTCACAGCGCATGCTCGATGTGGGTTACCTGCTGGCACCCGGCGGCCTGTTCCACGCCCGGCGCCAGCCCAGTACCCTGATGCGGATCAACTTCTGCACCACGCAGGAGGCGCAGTTCTGGAAGGTGTTCGGGCGGATTCGGGGGGAGGTTTGAGGGGAGGTGGCCACCCCTGGCTCGTGAACGCTGGCTAGAATCGACGCCAACTTGGCGCATCTGCACCGCCGCACCATGATCGGCGGCGATGTGCCGCAGGAGGTGATCTTGGTTTCCATCCGCTTGGCCTCGCGACTGGCAAGAGCCGGTCCTTGCATGCTTGCCATGTCATGATGTTTGAGTTCATCGCGGACATGGGCAAGCTCTTGCTCGCCATTTATGGCCTTCGCCTGGCAATCCGGATCTACGTGCAGCGTCAACAGCCGACGTGGTCCGGCCCGCTGGCCAGGCGTCGTTTGACGGTCCTGCTGATCCTGGTGCTGGCGGTTTTCGCCATCAAAATGGTCGAAGATGTGCTCGCTGGTGAGTCGGGGATATTTGACAGGATGATCTTGCTATTCGTCCACGAACACGTGCCACGCAAACTGACCGGGTTCTTCGAGTGGGTTACTTTCACGGGATCATCAACATTTTTGTCCGTGCTCACCGCGGGAACTGCGATCACGATGCTCTTCGCCAGGCGTCGCTTTGAGGCTTTCCTGCTGACGGCATCGGTACTCTGCGCGGCCGCAGTGGTCTACATCGTCAAGATCGCGGTCAGCCGTGTCCGACCAACACTCTGGGAAACAGATTGGTACTGGGGATCGAGCTTTCCCAGCGGACACACCCTCGTTGTTGCCGCGTTTGCGACGTCCATTGCGCTGTCTGTTACCAGGGCATGGCCGCAAGCCCGACCGCTTGCCGTAACCGTAGCGGTGTCCTGGATCAGCCTGGTTGGCCTGTCGCGTCTGGTCCTTGGCGTGCATTGGCCAACTGACGTCTTGGTAGCCGGGTGCATCGGAGCGATATTGCCATTGGTGGTGAGTGTCGCGCTTGACCTCCACGATGCGTAGCCGCCGCTCGCGCCGACCGACCCCTTGCGTCCCCACATTGTCAATTGACAAAACCCTGTCAAAATATGTCGGATGAGCATCCCAACCGATCCCTGGCACTTCCCCCGGCCTGAGCTGGCGCAGGCCTATTTGCAGGGGTTCGAGTTGGGGCTGACCTCGGCGCGCGGCTTGTTTGCGCGCCGGCGCATGGGCAAGAGCGAGTTCTTGAAGCACGACTTGTTGCCAGCCGCCAAGCAGGCGGGGTACCTGGCCGCCTACACCAACCTGTGGGACGACACCGATCATCCGGGCCAGGCGCTGGCCACGGCGATTCTGCTGGCGACCCAGCCCAAGGGACTGGGCCGGTTCTGGGAAGAACTTAACACGCCGATCAGCAAACTCAAGGGCGGGGCCAAGCTGCCGCTGGGGATGGAGGGTTCGATAGAACTGGACCTGGCGGCCAAGGAGAAAGCGGCCGTGCCGGCGATCCAGGCCGCGTTGCAAGCGGCCGACAAGGCCAACAAGCGTCTGCTGTTGGTGATCGACGAGGCGCAGGTGTTGGCTGCGCCGCAGCACAAGGCGGTGGCCCATTCGCTGCGCGCCGGGCTGGACATTCGCAAGCCCGCCATCAAGGTGCTGTTTGCCGGCTCGTCGGAGGCGGCGCTGCGCGAGATGTTTTCGCGTTCGGCCGCGCCGTTTTACAACTGGGCGCCGCTTGAGCCCTTTCCCTTGCTGGGGCGCGCGTTTGTCGAAGCCACCGTCAAACAGTTGGCCAAGGTGGCCAAACAGCCGCTGAAGCTTGACGATGCATTGCAGGCCTTTGCCGCGCTGAAGGAGACGCCCGAGTTCTTTCGCTGGTACATCGAGCGTTACCTGATGTACCAGCAGCAGGGACCCGAGCAGGCGCTGCTGTACACGCAGGCGCGTTTGCACGACGCCAGCAGCTATGCCAAGGTGTGGAAGGAGCTCAACCGCGCCGACCGCGCGGTGCTGCTGCTGGCAGCCGGTGGCGTGCAAGACCTGTACGGTGCGCCGGCGCTCAAACAATTGCAGGCATGGCTCGGCGCTGCGGATGTCAGTGCCAGCGTACCCAGAACGTCCATACGACGCCTCACCGGGCCGAGGCTGCAACTGATGGCGCGGGTGGACCACGGCGCCTACCGCTTTGAAGACCCCGAGTTCCAGAGCTGGGTGGCGACGCGGCGCACGATTGACTGAGGGGACAGACCGTAGACTGCGAAGCAGGCCAGCGCCGTCCTCAACCGACTGTCGGGTGTTCGCGTGGGCGCCGCGGCCGTGCGGCCTACACCACCAGCAGGCCGCGCTTTGAATGCGCCGGCGCCGCGCCGAGCATGCGCAGCAGCACCCGGTTGACTTCGCCAGCGGCCAGGCCGTTTGAGTCGCACACTTGCTGTATCGCCCGTGTGTCAGATGACTCCAGCGCAGCGGCCACGCTCAGGTAGGGCGCATACGGGCCGGTTTGGCTCAGCAAGGCCTGGTTGATCCGACCGGGCAGGGGAATGCGTTGCAGAGCCCCAGCCAGCGGCTCGCCCAGCAGCAGGTCGATCTGTGACAACACGCCACACAGGGAGACCTCGCGACGCAGCTCGTCACCTTCGCCGGCGTCCAGCAAATGTGCCATCAGGTGGGCGCGCAAGGCCATGGCGGCGCGAATCGGCTGCAGGTTCAGATCGCTGGCGGCATGGGGCAGTTGCTCCAGCAGCCAGCTCCTGATCAGGGCACAACCCAGCACCATCAGCCCATGGCGCACCGACTCGATTTCGGTGCGCAATCCCAGGCCCGCCGAGTTGGCGTAACGCATGAAGCGGTAGGCCAACAGCGGCTCGTCCACCAGGGCCTGCTCAATCTGCTCGTTCGACTCGTCGGCGTCGATCGCCTCGATCAGGTGGATGATGGCCTGCTGGCCAGGCTGAATGCGCTGGTGCCGGTAACCATGCAGGACATCTTCCACTGGCCAGCCGGCCACGCCCCACGCCCCTTGCTGATCCAGGCAATGCTCGACCAGCACCCGGCTGGCGACGCACTCATAGATCTGTCCGGCCAGCACCGGGCTGCGCAGGCCCGAGCCGGGCGCCTCCTGATTGGCGTGGTGGTGCTTGTGCAGGGACACGCGCAGACTGGTCAGCGCTTCGTCGGCGCTCAGGTTGACGATGGTGCGCTCAAAGCAGGGCTTCAACGCAACGTTGGGGCGCTGCCCGGGCTCGCCTCGCCACACCAACTGGAGCCCGCGTTGATGAGCGTGGTGCACCCGTTGTGCCGTGGTGGGGTCCTGCAGCCACGCCTGGTTGACCTCGATACGCGCGCTGTCGACGGGCGCCTGGTCGAGCAGCGCGCACAGGAGTTGCGGCGATTGCGGGCTCAATAGCAGGCTGGGTGCCTGCGCCGACCAGAACGAGCTGATCGCCGCCACCAGATGCGGCGCATCGATGTTGGCGGGCTGGTCCGTGCCGACGAAGAGCTGGACCGCGCAGCACTGGCGCAGACGGTTCCAGACCGATTGGTAGCCCAGCGTGACTTGGTCGAGGATGGAGGCTGGCATGGTCTTAAAGAGGTTTCCAAAATTCAGGACAGGGCTTCGTCATTGCGAGCGAAGCGCGGCAATCCATGCTGGCGGCTCGTATCGGTGGATTGCCGCGCTGCGCTCGCAATGACGGGCTTTTCAAATCAGTTGAGGACAGAGCAAAACTGCTGCGCACTTTTGGTCTGTCCCGCAAGGTTATTAGTTTATAAAGTTGAACAGCGACAGGCGTTGCACCGAGGCATACGACTGCAGGGCGGCTTGGTAGCCGGTTTGCATCTTCTGGAAGTCCGAGATGCCCTGCACCATGTCCAGGTCTTCGGCCTTGGAGCGGTCGCCCTGCAGTTGAATCGAGCGGTTGGTTTGGCTGCTCGAAATGCGGTCGCCCCGGTTGAGCCAGTCGCCGGCTTGCCCGCGCGCGGACTGGATTCGGTCCATCGCCGCGTCGAACTCCACCAGCGCCAGGTTGGTCGCCTGCGTCATGATGTTGTTGCCGTTGGCGCCATCGATGCTGGCGATGGCGCGGTCAAGCACCTCGAAGATGTTGCTTTGAGTGCTGGGGGCGATCAGCACTGTGTCACCGCTTTGTGGCACGCCATGCGAGACAAAGGACAAGCCATCGAAGGCGATGGTTTGGCCGTCCACGTAGGGCTGCGCGGCGGGTGGAACAGGCAGGGCGGTGGTGGTGTTCACGACGTCGTAGGTGGTCACCGGTGGCACGGTGGCGCTGACGGTGAAGGTGACGGTGTAGTTGTCGCCCGTCAGGGCTCCTGGCGAGACCACCTGTCCCGGCGCGGCCCAAACAGTGCCGGTATTGGCGCCGCCCAGAGCGACGTTGAAGGTGCCGTTGCCCGTGGGCACGTTCATGAAGATGGCACTCCCATCCATCGCGCCTGGCAAAGACACCTCGGTGCTCGCGCGTTGGCCAGCAATGCCGTTGAAGATGACACCCGTGGCCGGATCGGAGAACGGCGTAGCCGCGCTGCCCAGACCACCAAACAGGGGAATGCCATTGGTGTCGTTGCGGTTGGCACTGGCAAACAACTGGTCACGCAAGCCCCTCATTTCCTGCGCCAGGCTGGCGCGGTTGGTGCTGTTCATGGCGCCGTTGTTGGCTTTCACGACCAACTCGCGCAGCGACTGCATGAGGGCGGTGGCGTCGCCCAGTGCGGATTCGGCCAGCGTGATCGCGTTGCGCTGCAATACCAGCGCACGCTCCTCGGTTTCGATGCGGGTGGTGCGGGTCAGCGCCCGCTCGGCCAAGGCGGCGCCGGTTGGGTCGTCGCTGGCGCGGTTGATCTTCTTGCCCGAGGTCAGCTTCTCTTGCTGGCCGGACAGTTCCACCTGCCGCTTCATCAGGTTGGACAGGGTGCTGTCGTAGGTGTTGGCTGTTCCTAGTCGCATAAGGCGCTCCCGGGCTGGTGGCGGTCTACCGGCCAAGCCCTTGCATCAAGGTGTCAAACATGTTCTGGGCCACCTGCATCATCTTGGCGGCGGCTTGGTAGGACTGCTGAAACTGCAACAGCTTGGCGGCTTCTTCGTCCAGATTGACGCCCGCCACGGCAGTGCGGTCGCGTTCGAGGTTGTTCGCAATCGAGCTTGAAACCTCGGAGGCAAACTGGGCGCCCTGCACGCGGATACCAACCTGGGACATCGCGCTGGTGTAGCCTTCTGTCAGGGCTGCGCCGTCAAACATGGCCAGATCACGCAAGGCCAGCATCGCCTCGGCATTGCCGCCGTTGAGCGTGGGGTAAGGATTGGGGCCGATGACCAGCGTGTCGCCGACCTGCGGCGTGCCCTTGAGCGTGAGCGCCCAGCCGGTGGTGGGCGGGGGAACCAGGTCGTATTCGATTGCTTGCGCCGGGGTGTAAGCGTAGACCGTCGCGCCGGTGTCTGAGCGCGTGAAGCTGCCAGGCCCGGTAAACGTGATGGTTACGGCCGCCGGTGGCGGGTTGGACTTGGCCGCCAGTCGCTCAACGACCAGCGTGCCGGTGTTGGCCGCGCCGATGCTGGCGGCCACCGGGCTGGCCACGGCCAGGGCACGCGGCGAGCGGAAGGCCGTTGAGATGCCGTCGGCGGCGCCCGCAAACGGGGTGATCAGAAAGCGGTCGCCCACTGCGCCGACCCCGGCGATGTTCAGGTCCAGGCCGTCGATCTGAATCAGGGCGGTGGGGCCTGGGCCCGGGATACTGGTCAACTGGCCGTCGGTCAGGCGCACCACATCGATCGCCCCCCCGGCGTTGAAGCGCAGCTCATAGTTGGAAGCCACCAGCGCCGTGGCGCCGGAGCTCGGCGCCACTGACACGCTTGCCGTCACGCTGGCCGTGCCGGTATTGCCGGTCGCGCCATAACCGGCCGGCATGCTGGCGAGGTTGAACATGGCCGTGCCGATGGCCCCGTTCAGATCCAGGCCCAGGGCCTGCTGCTCATTGGCTTTGGTGCCAATCGCCAGCGCCATGCGTCCGAGCAGGTTGGTGGCATCGACCAAGTCGGTGTTCTGAAAGCGCAGCAGCCCGGCCATCGAGCCGCCACCCAGCGTGGCCTCGTCCAGCAGCACGGTTTGGCCGCCGCGTTGCATCGACAACTTGGTGGTGGATGGATCACCAAAGTCGCTTGAAACCAGGTTCACCGGCGTCACGGTCTGGCCCAGCACCAGCGGTTGGCTGTTGGCCAGAAAGACACCCATGCTGCCGTCGTCGGCTTCGATCACGCTGGTCTGAACATACTGGTTCAACTGGCGGATGAGCTGGTCACGGTGGTCCAGCAGGTCGTTGGGGTCATGGCCGACACCTTTGGCGCGAGCGATTTCCTGATTGACGTCGGCAATGCTCCGTGCCAGGTTGTTGACGGCGGCCACCGAGTCGCGCAGTTGCAGGTCGGCACCTTGCTTGAGGGCCTGCAACTGGGCGACGCTGGCCCGAAAGCGCGAGGTCATCTCGTCGGCACGGGCCAGCACCACGGCGCGGGCGGTCTGATCCGCCGGTGAGCTGACGACACCGGAGAACGCGTTGAACATGTCGCTGACGGCAGCGCCCAGGCCATTGGGGCCGCCCTGGAAGATGTC
>JAUXWC010000167.1 GCA_030685025.1 Rhodoferax sp. | reverse complement strand
GGGCCACAGCGTCTTGATCAACTCATCCTTCTGCGCGTGGCTGAGTTGTGCGAGATCGGGTAGGTTTTGCATCAAGGTCGATTGTCGCTCACTATTTCATAGCAAACGGAGATTGGGCTTCGTTTGGTGCTGAGTAGTTACGAATCAACAAACTTCGCACCCCTGCCGTCGCCAATACGCATGCAGCTTCCAGCAGATTTAGGATTTCGCCACTGCAGGCTGGCTCATCCGCTGCATGCGCCTTACAGCGCTTCACTTTCGTTCGGCAGGTGAACGCACCTATGGCTTCTACCGCACATCCCCTCGCGGGCCTCCCAGCGTTTGACATCCCTCTGGTTGGGCCGTGGTAAGCCACAGCAATGCACTTGCCCCTTCAGTGTTGGGTTCCCTCTGCCAGGGCCCCAGGTTTGGATTTGCACCTCCTGTTCGTTGTTCATGCCAGACACACCCGAGCCCATACACGGCGCTGCGCGCCGTGTATCCGGTGGGCTGTCTTGCCTGCTTTGGCTGGTGTTTGTGAGTAAAAAAGGCCGCTAGCCCTCGTGGAATGTGCGCAAGCAGCTATCAATTCAGGAGTGTTTGTATAGCTGCTAATAGTTAGCTGCTAAATAAAAAGCTCTCGCCCAACCCCTGCGCCGTTGCGGCTGGGGTTCTGGGGGTGGTCACAAACTGTGATCACCTGGGGAGCTGCTTGGATCGGTGCCGTCTAGAGCGACTCCAGCACCTTCTGTAGCGCCTGCGCTGGCATCAAAATCGGTATCCCCTCAAAGCTTGCCAGGCACAGCAAATCATCATCGCCCGATATCACGATATCGGCCTGCGCGGCAATGGTCAGCGCCAACACCGCGTCATCATCCTTGTCGCGGCACACCGGCTGCGCCAGGGGTGGCGGATCAATCACTTCCGCTAATAGCCGCACCTCGGCCAACGTCTGCGCCCGTGACGTATTGGTGCGCAGCAAAATCACATCGAACTTGGGCCGGTCAATCACGCGGGCCAGCTCTGCCAACAATGCCGGGCTGCTGATCAGCGTCACCGTGCCATTGCGCACCTGCTCCAGCAGTGCATGCGGGGTGCCACCCCACAGCAAGGCCGACAACAGCACGTTGGTATCAATAACCGCGCGCATCGGGTTTAGTTCAACGGCCCGCGCTCAGCACGCGCAGCCTTTACCTCGGCATTGATCTCTTGCATGGTCATGGGCGCAATGCCGGCGGCGGCCACGCGATCGGCAATCGACAGCAGCGAATTGGCTGCCTCGCGTTTGCGCAGCGCCTCATTGAGCAACCGGTCCAGCGCCTGCGGTGTCAACAAGCCCGCAGCGCGCGCCGCTTGTGCTGTGCCGTCGGGCAATTCAATTTGAAGCGTGGTCATGTTTAGGCCTCCTGGGCGTTGGATGGTTGATTGCGCGATGCGCGCGGTTTCGTGGTTGGGTTGGTGCGCGCCTTCATTTGCTGCTTCAGCTTCTCGGCCTCAATGAAGGAATCCAGTAGCTGCGTGATTTGGCGCTTGGCCTTGGGGTCGAACTTGTCGATCTCCAGCAAACGGCGCTCCAGCCGGTTGGTGGCAATGCGCTTGGGGTTGCGCTGCTCGCTCAAGCCCAAGAGCACATCCACGCTCACACCCAGCACCTGGGCCATCTGCGGCAGCAAATGGGCTGGGGCCTGTGCATCAGGTGCTTCGTAGTACGCCACCATGCGCTGGGTAATGTCCAGCTCGGCAGCAAACTCCACTTGGGTGTAACCAGCGGTTTTGCGCAACTGCGCCAGGCGCTCACCAAAGCTTTGCATCACGGGGGTCTTTCGTTTGCTCATGGGCCTTCTCCACAACAGAAGTACCCATGCTAGAACGATTCAGTCATCGGCTTGTTTGATTATACGATAATCGTATATCATCGCGTCAGTGTCCTACCCAAACGGACAAATGACTAACCCCAGCGCTGGCGGTCGCCTTTTTTTGAACCTCAACCGCGTTCGCTGGCGTTTTTCTCGCCCGATCAATGGGCCTCAACGGTTTTTTTGGGATCGATCCGCCTGAATTTTGAGCGGAAGTCCCCGCAACCGTGATCCGCGAACGCGTTTTACTCTCGCCGGTGTGGAAGGCGACTTGTTCAGGAGCACGAGAGCGAGAGAAGTCCGGCGAAGCGTCATTCCCGCACCACGCCTCCCACGGTGTCGCGCCATTCAAGTTGGCGTGCGGTCGCACACAGCAATACCAATCTCGAAACACCTCAAGCGACAACTGAAGCTGCGCCCGGTTGCCGACGGCCCAATGATTGAGCGACTGCTTCAAGGTGCCGAAGAAGCGCTCGATTCGACCGTTCTGCCAAGGGCAACCCCGATCAATCAGTTGGTGCCGAATGCCGAAACAACGCAACGTGGCAGTGAACACCAGCGAGGTGAAGCAACGCTCGTTGTCGCTGCGAATGGCACGCGGTTTGCAGCGCAGCTCTGGAAGGAATCACCAGTTGACGCAGCAGCGGTTTCAAAGTGCCAAACAAACGCTCGATGCGCCCGTTCTGCCAGGGCGCGCAAGTCTGGATGCGCTGATTCCGAATGCCGACCAGCTTCAAGAACGAGGTGAACACAAAGCTGGTAAAGATCACTTCGTTGTCGGTGCGGATGCGCCCCGGCTTGCCGTGCCTGCCAATGGCCGGCAGAGGTGGCCCAACAACGTCCAACTGCGCTTGTTCACCAGCGTGTGCAAACAGGGCAGCAGCCGCGAGCCGTGATCGAGGATGCCCACCCAGCGCCAGTTGTTGGCGCCCCGTTGCATCGGTATAGAACGTCAAGTCCATCGCCCACACCGCATTGATCGGCACCGGGCGCGGCAGTTGACGGCGCATCTCCTTGCGCAAACAGGCCAGGGCGTATTGGTTGGCCTTGAGGCATTCGGCCACGAAGGTTTGCCATACTGCCACAATGCCTCCTGCCCCAGTGGCAAGTACAGATTCTGGTCAAGCGCTCTGGCCTAGGAGTTTGCGCGGCAGAACTAGAACTTTGAAGTCATCGTCAAAGCAGGTAGAAGCGTTATTGGAAGATGCCAATCAGTTACCAAACCTACCTGCCTGACCAAGATTCTTCTTTGCCGCATTCGATGCGAGAGTGGTTGCCAGAAGGTCACTTGGCGTACTACATCAACGGTGCCGTGCGGAACTCCGCGTCGCTCATTACGGGTTCAGTCGCGGCATGGCTCCTCTGCTGGGGGGATAGGGCTAGCTTAACCACATCAGTTTGAATCGCACCCGGACTGATGGGTCTCGGGCCGGACTTTGGCACTCAGTGGCACAATAGACGCCCCGTTGCAGCGTTCTGGCATTCAGCCCAACACTGGCAATGCCCATGTCACCCTGGAGTGAGGATTGAATACAAGCACAAAGTGGTTGGTGCGCCTGGGTCCGCAAGAGTGGTCGAGGTACACCTACGCGCGACCAAGCGGCGACCCCTTGCACCTGATTGGCAGCGTCAAACGCGGCCTGCAAGTGGGGGCGTTGGGTGTGACCCGGGAGAAGCAATACGTGCAGGTGGTTGGGGACTTCGTCACACCCCTGAACAGCAGCCAGCTCGCCAGGGCCATCGCCAAGGAGCAGGCTCGCGACCCTTACGGCGCGCAACACCTTGTCCGCGCCGCACCAGCGCCGGTGGTCACTATCAAGCGGCGCCGCGTTCCGATCGCCGCCTGACACGCGCTGCTTAGGCTCGCTGAGTTCCCAAGTCAAGGCAGGAACGCGCTGGCCTCGCCGACAATCAGCTTGGCCAGTTCGTCCATCAAGTCGTAGCGGACCTCGTCTGCCGGGAAAGCGATGCTGACGACCTCCAACGCACGCACGTTGGCAAGGCGAAACCCGAGACTGGCTTGGCCATGGTCCGCCGTGATGGTGATGGTGCCGCGCGCTTCGGTCTTGTAGTCGAACCTGAACGCCTGCAAGGTGTTCTTCTCGGGATGACGCACTTCAACTCGCTCGTGCTTGACCGTGCCGGCGGCAATGCGGGACTCGATGCGCTGCAGTCCAGGCGGAAAATTGGCGCTGACGTTAGCGTTCTGGACGGGGCCTTCCCGCGGTACCACGTTCCAGCCCATGGCGACGTAGTCAAACACCTCCTGGTCGCGCAGTTTCTTCTTTCTGGCGTCGACCCGAAAATCAGTCAAACACATGCTGGGCCACGGAGTCTTGCCATCCAGGCTGAGTGCTGGACCGTCAGGCTTAAGTACGTCCAGATGCTTGGCCAGTTCGCTCAGATACTGCCAGGCGGTCTTTGCGGCCCATTCGGTTTGTTGGGTGTTGGCCTCCGCCCGCGCCTTGTCGGTGCTTTGCTCGGTCTGCAAAGCACGGGCCTGGAACTTCAGTTGATTGAGAAAACTCACTACGCCCTTCAAATCACGGTGAAACTGAGGCAATTCTAGCCACCCGTCGCAGCCTGACGCGCCGCGTTCACATGGTTTGTCTGCCGGTCGGTTGTACGATGTAGGCCCCACTCTAGCAAGAGAAAACCCCCATGCAGATGAAAGAAGACGTGCTCACGGTCGCGTTGGCGATTGCCGGGGCGCCCGCAGGGTCGGTATCGGTGACGTTCAAGTAGATGAGCCACCATCACAGCGCACGCGCGTTGCTGACCCCGGCCATGCATGGTGTCCTCGAACGCATGGGCCGTGCCGGACAGGTGCCGCTGCACGCCCTGACGCCAATGCAGGCCCGCGCGGCTTATGAAATTGGTGCTGGCGTGCTGGAGCTGCCGGCGCACAAATTGATGCGGGTGGAGCAACTGACAATTCCCGCGCGCGACGGGCACGCGCTGAGGGCGCGCCTGGTCGCGCCATCGACTGAAGTGTTGCCCGTGCTGCTGTACTTCCACGGGGGCGGTTTCACGATTGGCAGCGTCGACACCCACGATGCCTTGTGTCGGCGCCTGAGCCACCTCGCCCACTGCGCGGTGGTTTCAGTCAACTACCGGCTGGCGCCGAAACACAAGTTTCCGACCGCGGTGTTCGATGCCTGGGATGCGCTGGCGTGGCTGGCTGAATCGGCGCCGACACTGGGGCTGGATGCCAGCCGCTTGGCAGTCGGGGGCGACAGCGCGGGCGGCACGCTGGCCACCGTTTGCGCGGTGTTGGCCCGTGACGCCGGAGTGCCCTTGGCTCTGCAAGTCCTGTTCTACCCCGGCTGCTGCGGGCATCAGGACACCCCCTCGCACCGGAGGTTTGCACATGGCTTTGTGCTGGAAGCGCCGCACATCGACTACTTCTTCGACCACTATCTGCGCACGCCGGCAGACCGCGGCGATTGGCGTTTCGCCCCGTTGGATGGGCACGACGAATCCGGCCAGCAGCCTGATCTGGAGGGTGTCGCTTCGGCCTGGTTTGGCCTGGCCGAGTGTGACCCGCTGGTGGACGAAGGCGTGCTCTATGCTGACAAGTTGCGCGCGGCCGGCGTCCCGGTCGATCTGGAGATCTACCGGGGCGTGGTGCATGAGTTCATCAAGATGGGCCGCGCCATTCCCGAGGCCGCCCAAGCCCACGCCGACGCGGCACGCGCGCTGCGGCACGCCTTTCAAGCCTTTCAAACCAAAGCCCCGCCATGACCATGCTTCGCCGTAAAGACTTCCGCTTTGTTCACCGCCTGCGCGTGCGCTGGGCCGAGGTGGACATGCAAAAAATCGTGTTCAACGCCCACTACCTGATGTATTTCGACACCGCCATCGCGGACTATTGGCGCGCCCTGGCCTTGCCCTACGAATCCGCCATGGCGCAACTTGAGGGCGACCTGTATGTGCGCAAGGCAACTGTCGACTATTTGGGTTCCGCCAGGGTCGACGATCAGCTTGATGTGGCAATCCGGTGTCAGCACATCGGCAGGTCCTCGATACTGTTTTCCGGGGCGATCTTCCGCGCGGATGCGCATCTGATCAGTTGCGAACTGGTCTATGTCTTTGCCGACCCGCGTACGCAGAAGTCTCGGCCGGTGCCGGAGGTGCTGCGCGCGATTCTGGCTGGCTACGAGGCGCGCGAACCCATGGTCAGGATAGAGGTTGGCCCCTGGGCGATACTGCGTGAGGGTGCCAGCCAGGTTCGAGCGGAGGTGTTCGAGCAAGAGCAGGGCATTGCGGCAGAGATGGCCAGCGACGAGGCAGACCTTGGCGCGGTACACGCCTTGGCACGCAATCGGCTGGGGCAGCCGGTGGCCACCGCGCGGCTGCTGCAGCATGCGCCCGGCGTCGGGCGCGTTGGCCGGCTGGCCGTCAATCGGGTGCTGCGGGGTTCGCACCTCGGGCGCGATGTGCTGCGGGCCTTGCTCGAAGTGGCGGCCATGCGGGGTGACCATGAGGTGTGTCTGCTTGCCCAGCGCCGGGCCGAGGAGTTCTACGTGCTCCAGGGGTTCCAGCCTCGCGGTGAGCCGTTTGAGGAGGCCGGCATCAGCCACATTGAAATGGCGATGCCGCTGTTCAAGGCTGCGGCGCCCGAGAGCTCCGATTAAGTGAGGGTCAAGCACGCGATGCAGGAGTTAGACGGCGCACATCGGTCGGTCCTGCCCTGGCGGCGCGATCCCGCCGCGTGGGTGGTGGGTCTGCTGGCGTTGACGCTGTTTCTGGCGCCGGCCGTGGGCGCAACCTCCGAACGCTTGTTGCAGGACACACTCAAATCGATGATCGTGGCCTTTGGCTGCCTGCTGGCAGCCTTGCTGCTGTGCTGGAGCACGACGCGCAATCAGGCGACCCCACGCTGGCATGCCTTGCTGTGGTTGCCAATTGGTTTGATGGTCTATGCCGCGGGCAGCATGGTCTGGTCCCACACCTACCTGGCCGCGGTCGAAGCTGCGCGCTGGTTTGTACTGAGTCTGCTGCTGTGGGTAGGTTTGAGCAGTCTCAAGCGTGAGCACCTGCCAATCCTACTGACCGGCATCCATTGGGGAGCCGTCATGGCTTCGCTCTGGGCCGCCCTGCAGTTCTGGTTTGACCTCAAGTTGTTTCCGCAGGGTCCCAGTCCCGCTTCGACCTTCATCAACCGCAATTTCTTCGCCGAATATGTGGTCTGCACGCTGCCGTTTTCGGCATGGCTAATCACCCAAGGCAAGGGTCTGGGGCAGGTCACGCTGCGGGTCGGCACGACCGCCTTCACACTGGTCGCCATTTTGATGACAGGCACACGCTCGGCGTTGTTGGCATTGTTGATGCTGTTGGTGCTGTTGCCATGGGCTCTGTATCGCTACCGGCAAAGCCTGGGCTGGACGCAATGGTCGCGACTGACCCGCTTGGCGGCGCTTGGCACGCTGCTGCTGACGGTGGGTGGTTTGGGGCTGATCGACAGCGGCAACCCCAAGGTGCTGGCTGAACAGCATGGCAGCGCGCCGCTGGATCGCGCGTTCTCGCGCGCGCTGAGCATGACCGAATCGTCCGAGTACTCGGCCGGGTCATTCTCGATTCGCGCGGCGATGTGGAAAGCCACGCTGCGCATGATCGCCGCCAACCCTGTCGTTGGAGTCGGCGCGGGCGCCTGGGAAGTCGAAATTCCACGCTACCAGGTGGCCGGGGCGCAGGTGGAGGACGACTACTACGCCCACAATGAAATCCTGCAACTGTTGGCCGAATACGGTCTGGCCGGTTGGGCATTTCTGCTGGCCCTGCTGGCCTACCTGAGCTGGGTGGCCTGGACCCTGCGCGAGGGCGCGGCAGGGTCCGATCAGGCCGAGGCGCCCATGCGGGCACTGAGCTTGTGCAGCCTGCTGGCGCTACTGATGGTCAGCAATGCCGGTTTTCCGTGGCGCATGGCCAGCTCAGGCGCCTTGTTTGTCTTGAGTCTGGCAATTCTGGCGGCGTCAGACGCGCGAATGCGCGAGCGCCCGCGTCGACTTGTCGTGCCCCACCCATGGTCTGCCGCCAGCGCCAGAACCTTGATGGTGGTCATGGTGGTCAGCATGGCAGTGGCCACGTTTCTCTCGGTCCAGGCGGTTCAGGCCGAGCGCCGACTGGTCCGAGCCGCCCAATTGGCTTTGTCCATCACCCGCTCGGGCGCCCCCAACGACCCGCGCTGGGCCGCGACTAAGGAGGACATCCTGTCGCTGGTCGACCAAGGGATTGCCATCAATCCGCACTACCGCAAGATCACCCCCATCGTGGCCGATGAGTTGGCGCGTTGGGGCGACTGGGAGAACGCGGTCTGGATCTGGGAATCGGTGGTGGCATCGCGACCGTACGTGGTGGCGATGCTCACTAACATTGGCAGCGGCTATGCCTATATGGGCCACCTGGACAAGGCGCTGGAGTACCTGAACCGGGCCCAGGCGATTCAGCCCCAATCGCTGGCGGCGCGCTCGCTGGAAGCGCTGCTGCTGATCCGTTCCGGTCGCGATGCCGAGGCGACCACGTTGATCCAGAGCGCATTGCTTCTCGACCGCTACGACGTCGATCTGCTCAATGCCGCTTACGCGCTGGGGGTTCGCACCAGCAACTGGTCAATGGCGATCGAGGCGCTGCAACGGCGCACGAAACGCTGGCCAGAACATGCGCTGGACGGCTGGCTCAAGCTCGGCCATCTGTATGCCGGGGCAGGTGTCAACGACCCGACAAAAGCCCTCGACGCCTACCAGAGGGCCGTGGCCCTGGCGCCGCCACAGCTCAAACAGCAAGTGCGAGATCTGGTGGCCCCCGTCTACCGCGATAGATTGTGAGACTTTGCGGGACAGACCGCAGCCGCGTAGCGGCAAGCTCTGTCCTCAACCGATCGTCGGATGTTGGTTGTCCGACTTTGCGGGACAGACCGCTGTCATGGCGCTCAAATGTCGGCCAGCAACGGGTAGGGCAGTGGCAAGATCGCCAGCGCCGGGCCGGTAGCCGAGCCTAACCTTAGATCCGCTGCTTCAATGGCCGACACCTGCGCGGACACGATGGCGTCAAAGCCCCCGAGTGGGGCCGCAGCGGCCTGCACCACCGTGCCACAGGGTTGCTCGGTGTCACTCGACTGGAACACCTCGGCCCCTGCGGCCATGGGCGCGTCGCCATGCACCAGACAGGCCCGGCGCTTGAGCGTGCCGCGAAACTGGCTGCGCGCCACCACCTCTTGGCCCGGGTAACAACCCTTCTTGAAGTTGACACCGCCGACCGACTCGTAATTGAGCATTTGCGGGACAAACCCCTCCACGATCGGCGCGCTCAGCGTCGCAATGCCACTGCGCACCTCGCTCCAGGCCCATTGTTCCGCGCTCAAGGTGGGGCCGGCCGGGGCGGGCTCACCCACTGGGACCAGCCACAGGGCACGCGCCACGCCGTCCGCAGGATACAAGGCGATCAGCGAGCCGGCCCCGACCTCATGTCGTGACCACACCGCACGCGGTGCTGGCACCAGGGCATCGACCACATCGCCAGCCAGGCCATAGAGCGCGAAGTCAGCCGTGGCGTCGGACACTTTGGCCTTGGCGCGCATGACGAACATCGACAGACGCTTGGCTGTGTTGGTCAGCAAGTCGCGACTGCAGATCAGCAGAATGTCGGTCGGGCCACGTTTGAATCCGATGAAGCTGGCCAGCATGCGCCCCTTGGGCGAGCAGAGTGCCGCAAGTCGGGCTTCGGATAGGCCGAGCAGCGAAAAGTCCTGCGTCAGTTGTCCGTGCAGGAACTTGGCGGCGTCGTCGCCTTCCACGCGAATCACGCCCAGCGAGAGGAGGGGGGCAAGGCCCCGAAGTTCAGTACGCATGGGCTGAATTATCATCGCCGATCAATCTCAGGCAAGGCGGTAGGGTTGTGCGTCGTGTTTTTTTGTATTTTGTGATGATGCTCGCGGTGGGCGCGGGCCTGTGCGCCTGGTGGCTGAACCGCGACCTGGCCATGGACGCCGCCGCCGTTGATCTGTCGATTGACCCCGGCACCTCGGTTCGAGGCGTGGCCCAGGCGGTTCAAGCGGCCGGCGTTGACGTCGATCCGACCCTGCTGTACTGGTGGTTTCGGCTATCGGGCCAGGCACGGCAAATCAAGGCTGGCAGCTACGAACTGGAGCGCGGCGCAACGCCCTTGAGCCTGTTGCGCAAACTGGTCCGGGGCGAGGAAGCGCTGCGGGTCTTGACGATGGTGGAGGGCTGGAACTTCGCCCAACTGCGCGCCGCGATGGCACGTGCCGAGCACCTCAAACCCGATTCCCAGGGCCTGAGCGGCGCGGTGATCATGGCGCAGCTCGGCCGACCTGAGCTTCACCCGGAAGGGCGCTTCTATCCTGACAGCTACACCTATGCCAAGGGATCAAGCGACCTGGCCCTGCTAAAACGCGCCATGCGCGCCATGGATCACCGATTGGAGGCGGCCTGGAGTCAGCGCTCGGCCGAAACGCCACTCAAGTCAGCCGACGAGGCGCTGGTTCTGGCCAGCATCGTGGAGAAGGAGACCGGTCGCGCGGCCGATCGCGCCCTGATCGCCGGTGTCTTTGTGAACCGCCTGCGTATTGGCATGCCACTGCAAACCGACCCGACCGTAATCTATGGACTGGGTGAGAGTTTTGACGGCAATCTGCGCAAGCGCGATCTGCTGCGCGACACGCCCTGGAACACCTACACGCGTGGCGGGTTGCCGCCAACACCAATCGCCATGCCAGGCAAGGCGGCGATGCTGGCGACGGTCCAGCCGGCGCCCACGAAAGCGCTGTATTTCGTCGCGCGGGGTGACGGCAGCAGTCAGTTCAGCAGTAGCCTCGAAGAGCACAATCGAGCCGTCAACAAGTACCAACGCCCACCCTAATCAGTTGGGGACAGAGCTTGCTCAGCTTGCGCGTAGCTTCGGACTGTCCCGCAAAGTCTCACAATCACAACATGGCCAACAGCGGAGTTTTTATCAGTTTCGAGGGCATCGACGGTGCCGGCAAGTCGACCCATATCGAGGGTTTGGCCGAGGCGTTCCGAGCGCAGGGCAGGGTGGTGACCCTCACGCGCGAACCCGGCGGCACGCCATTGGCTGAAAAGCTGCGGGCCATCGTGCTGAACGACACGATGGACGCGATGACCGAGGCGCTCTTGGTCTTTGCAGCGCGGCGCGACCACTTGCAGCAATGCATTGAGCCCGCCCTGGCGCGCGGCGAAGTGGTGCTGTGTGACCGCTTCACCGATGCCACCTTTGCCTACCAGGGTTATGGTCGCGGCTTTGACCGACAGGTGTTGTCGGTGCTGGAACGATGGGTTCAAGCCCTGCCCGGCTTGCCCGAACAAGCCCTTCGACAACCCGACCTGACCATCTGGTTCGATCTCAACGCGGAGCTTGCCGCGCGGCGCCTGGTCGGCGCGCGCCATCCCGACAAGTTCGAAGCCCAGCCACTTGAGTTCTTTCGGCGTGTGGTTGCCGGCTATGCCGCACGCGCCGCTGAGTTTCCCAAGCGCTTTGCCCGAATCGACGCGGCCGCCAGCCGGGAGGCCGTGTGGCAGGACGTGCTTGACGCTGTCAAGTCGCGGGGATGGCTGGCATGAGCGCCGCGCCGGGCCGCCCCAAGCAAGCGGGCTACCCCCTCGGGGGGCAGGCGCACGGCGCCGTGGGGGCCAACATGCACACCGCGCCGGGCCGCCCCAAGCAAGCTCTCACCGCAGTGCGCAGCACGGAGGTACTCCAGTGAGCGAGCCTGTTCTGGCGCCCTGGATTGCCAGCCAGGCCCGACAACTGCTCAGCCAACGCGGCCACGCCTGGTTGCTGGCCGGGCCGACCGGGCTTGGTCAATACAGCCTTGCCATGGCGCTGGTGCGCGCCTGGCTGTGTGAACAAGCCAGTGAGGCGGGCGCCTGCGGCGTGTGTGGCAGTTGCCATGCGGTCGATGTTCGCACACATGCCGATCTGTGCGTGCTGATGCCCGAAACCACGATGCTGGAGCTCAATTGGCCCTTGAGTGAACGTGCGCAAAATGAGATCGACGACAAAAAACGCAAAGCCAGCAAGGAGATTCGGGTCGAGGCCATGCGCGATGCGGTCGAGTTTTCCCAGCGCACCAGCGCGCGCGGGCGTGGCAAGGCTGTACTGGTGTTCCCCGCCGAGCGGATGAACACCATCACCGCCAATGCATTGTTGAAAACACTCGAAGAGCCACCTGGTGACGTCAAGTTTGTGCTGGCCAGCGGCGCGGCCCACCAATTGCTGCCCACCATTCGCAGCCGTTGCCTGGGCCACACCATGGTCTGGCCGGATGCTCAGAGCGCCACCGCCTGGGTTGAGGCCCAGGGCCTCTCGGGCGACGATGCCACCGTCTTGCTGCGCGCGGCGGGCGGGCGCCCGGACGACGCCCTGGCCTTTGCCCAGAGCGGGCGCAGCGCCAAGGCGTGGCGGCAGTTGCCCGCAGCTATGGCGCGCGGCGACACGGGGTGGGTCAAGGACTGGAGCGCCGCGCAGATCGTCGACGCCCTGCAGAAACTGTGTCACGACATACTGGCCACCCAAATGGGGGCCATGCCACGTTTCTTCGAGGCTGCGGATCTGCCAACTGGGGGCTCACTGGCCGTCCTGACCGGATGGTCGAAGACGCTTACGCGCGCGTCGCGAACCGTGGAACACCCCTTCAATCCGGGGTTGCTGCAGGAGACCCTTGTAAGCCAAGCCCAATCGGCCCTAAACTCAAAGTTCCACGTTTCATTGTCCGTATGACCACCCCCGCTCCTTCTACCCCGCGTCCCAGCGTCATTCAGTTGGCCATCAAGGAGAAGGCGGCGCTGTATGCGGCCTACATTCCGCTGTTCACCGAGGGCGGCATTTTCATCCCGACGGCGCGGGACTACCGGCTGGGTGATGATGTCTACGTGCTGCTGTCCTTGCCCGAAGACCCGCAACGCTACCCGGTGGCTGGCAAGGTGGCGTGGGTGACGCCCGCCAAGGCGGCCAACAACCGCACCCAGGGGGTCGGCATCCAGTTTCCAAAAGATGAGAAGTCGCGCGCCCTGAAGCTCAAGATTGAGGAGATCCTGGGGTCCCACATGGCGTCGGACCGCCCGACACAAACCATTTGAACCCGCCTCAGGGGCGTGGTCGCAGTCTCGCGGCCACACCCGAGCGCTGATCGTCGGGTTGGCATTTTTGGACCCTTGATGTTTACCGATTCCCACTGCCATCTGAGTTTTCCGGAGTTGACACAGCAGTTGGCGACGATCCGGCTGGCCATGGTGAAGGCCCAGGTCACGCGCGCCCTGTGCATCTGCACAACGCTGGAAGAATTCCCCGCCGTCCATTCGCTGGCCACGCAGTACGATAATTTTTGGGCCACCGTTGGTGTGCATCCGGATAACGAAGGTGTGCGCGAACCCAATCTGGACGATCTGGTCTCTCGGGGCAAATTACCACGGGTAGTCGCCGTGGGCGAAACCGGTCTGGACTACTACCGCCTGGGCGAGCGCACCGTGGCGGAGATGGCCTGGCAGCGTGATCGTTTTCGCACGCACATCCGCGCCGCCCAGATACTTGGCAAACCGCTGGTCATTCACACCCGAAGCGCTTCCGACGACACCTTGTCAATCCTGCGGGAAGAGGGTGAAGACGGGGGATCTGGCAGTGCTGGGGGCGTTTTCCACTGCTTCACCGAGAGCGCAGCGGTCGCCCGCGCTGCGCTGGACCTGGGTTTCTTCATTTCTTTTTCAGGCATCCTGACCTTCAAGACTGCTCAGGAGTTGCGTGATGTGGCCTCGTTTGTTCCGCTGGACCGCCTGCTGATTGAAACCGATAGCCCCTATCTGGCCCCGGTGCCGCATCGTGGCAAGACCAACAACCCGTCATTGGTTCCGTTCGTGGCGGCCCACCTGGCGGCTTTGCGAGGCCTGACCGTGGAGGCCATTGCAGCACAAACCAGCCACAATTTCGAGCAACTGTTCAAAGGCGTGGTGGTATGAGAATCGCACCCCGCATTAACTTCATTGATTACATCAAGTGTAGCTTCTATTGCATTGTATTAATTGGGTTTTCTGTTTGCATTGCTGGTTCTTATGATGATTTTTTTGTGGCCATCAAGCGAGACGATGCCGGGACCGTACAGGCCTTGCTCCGGCGCGGGTTTGATCCCAACACGCGCAGCCCAGACAACGAGCACGGCTTGGCGTTGGCCATTCGCGAGCCGTCGCTGAAAGTTGCCGCAGTACTGGTCGCGGCGCCGAATATCGATCCGGAAGGACGCAACCCACAGGATGAGAGCCTCCTGATGCTGGCCGCTCTCAAGGGTTTGCTAGGGCTGTGTGAACAACTGATCGAGAAGGGTGCCGACGTCAACAAACCTGGCTGGACACCGCTGCACTATGCCGCCACGCATGGCCACATCGCTGTCATGCACCTATTGCTTGACAACCATGCGTACATCGACGCGGCGTCGCCCAACGGCAGCACGCCGCTGATGATGGCGGCCATGTATGGCACGCCGGCCGCCGTCAAACTGTTGCTAGAAGCCGGCGCGGACCCCTTGCTGAAGAATGATCAAGGCCTCAATGCCATCGACTTCGCAAACCGCGCCCAGCGCGCCGAGTCGGCCGAACTGATTGCCGCTTTGGTGCGCAGCTTGCGGCCCCCTGGAAAGTGGTGAACTTTGTGATGCGCGTCAATGCCGTTGCTTCTGCCTGGGGTACCCTGAGGTTCAGGCGCGATCAGTGAAGTCTGAGGTTTCTACTTTATACGATGTATATTATGTTAAGTAACGTGTGGCCGAGGCGAAAGGCTGATCATGCCGGTTGACCAGTGGGCCACCACCGCGCCTAGCCCTCTCTCGGACAACCCGCCACCGCCAGCTGCGCGCAACATGCACGAACTGGGGGTGCGGATTGACGCCGCACGCGGTGCGCCATTTAGGACGTTGGCGCAGGCTCTCCTCGATCTGAAACTGATGAAACCCGGCGCGATGGCGCAGTTCGACACGCCCCAGGGGGAGCACGCTTGGGAAACCGAACAGTCGCTGCTTCAGGCCGGCCTGCTGACAGATCTGCAGCTGGAACACGCCCGCGCGCACATGCTCAACACACCGGAGGTCAATGCCGGGCAGTTTCTGGTCGAGCCCGCCGCCCTGGAACGCCTGTCCTGGTCAACTGCATTCAGCCACCATGTGCTGCCACTGGGTCTGGCCAATGGCGTGTTGTATGTCGCCTCCGCAACGCCGCTCAAACGCGAGCTGGAGCTGCAACTCGGCGTGATCGCCGATTGCCTGGTGTCCCAGGTCTGGGCCGCCAAGGACCAGATCGACCACCGCCTGGCACTGGAAAACCACGCGCAGTTGCCACCGTCAGCCACCAACACGATGCCAGGCGATGCGCGACACGGCGCGGAGGATGCCGCTGCGCTTGACGTCCATGCCTTGCTCAATCAGGCGCTGGGCGAGATCAAGAGCGCGGGCGGCCCCGAGCAGATTAGCGCCGTCAACGAAAGCTCCAGCGTGATCAAGCTGGTGACACGCATGATCACCGAGGCCTATGAGCAAGGTGCCTCCGATATCCACATCGAAACCAATCCGGGCGATGAGATCTCAAGGGTGCGCTTTCGCAAGGACGGAGACCTCGAAGAGTACCTTCAGCTACCGTTGGCAATACGCGCCGCGATCGTGTCGCGTATCAAGATCATGAGCCGGCTCGACATCGCCGAACGCCGTCGCCCGCAGGACGGTAAGATCAACTTCAACGATTTCTCGAATATCAAGCTGGAGTTGCGAGTGGCGATTCTGCCTACCCACGACAATCTGGAGGATGTGGTCATGCGGCTGCTGGCCTCCTCCAAACCGATACCGCTGCCGCAGCTCGGGTTTTCGGCGCGCGACGATCAGATCGTCAAACGCCTTAGCGAGCGCCCATTCGGCCTGATTCTGGCGTGCGGCCCCACCGGCTCGGGCAAAACCACCACCCTGCACTCTTTGCTGGCGCACATCAACACCGACAACCGCAAGATATGGACCGCCGAGGATCCCATCGAGATCACGCAGAAAGGGCTGCGCCAACTGCAGGTCAACCCGAAGATCGGCGTTACCTTCGCTTCGGCGATGCGAGCGTTTCTAAGGGCCGATCCGGATGTGATCATGATTGGCGAAGTACGCGATCAGGAAACCGCCAGCATTTGCATCGAGGCCTCGCTGACCGGCCACTTGGTGCTGTCGACCCTGCACACCAACAGCGCCGCCGAAAGCGTGATCCGGCTACTCGACCTGGGCATGGACCCGATGAACTTTGGTGACTCGCTGGTTGGAATCGTGGCACAACGACTGGTGCGCGGTTTGTGCAAGCACTGCTCCCAGACGCACTGGCTGACACCGCAAGAGGTCGAAGCATTGGTGCATGAGTATGTCGAAGGCACCGCGCTGACACTCGAAGAAGGTCGCGCGCGCCTGTTTCCGTCGACGGCCGAAGGCGATGGAACGCCGAATGCGGTGCGACCGTCAACACGGGTGGCCGCAGGCTGCGAGCGCTGCAGCAACACTGGCTATAAGGGGCGCCTGGGAATATACGAGGTTCTTGAAAACGTTGGGGCGATGAAACTGAAGATCCAGGCGCGCGCGCCCACCAACGAGATTTTTATGGAAGCATCACGCGCGGGCATGCGAACCCTGAAGCAGGACGCGCTGGAAAAGGTGGTGGCGGGTCTGATCGACCTCAAGCAGGCGCGCACCGTCTATGCCTGATCAGGTGACTTCAAGAGACCTGAAACGATACCGTTGGAACGTCCAGATCGGCAAATGAAGCGCCAAGCGCGATCTCGCCGCGCCCGTGCAAGACACATTCGTTGCGCCGCAGCAGCAGGTCCGATCCCCCGCCCGAGAATCGGACCCAGCATCCGTAGGAACTCACGTCGACCAACATCACACTGCCGTTGCGCCAATCGATACGCGCGTGGGTCCGGGAGACGCGCGGATCGTTCACAACGAACTCGATCTGGCGCACGCGGCCAATGTGTATGGGCAGTTCAAACGAACGAAAAATCTTGACCTGGCCTTGGCATGACAGCTCAATCTGGCCACCTAGCACATCGTGGGTACTGGCGTCAAACATCGGGTCCAGCGTGGCCTGCATGGTCAGGAAATCGGACTGTGCTTCCTCTTGCCACTCAATCTGGTAGACCGAGCAGGGCTCGGCCCGGCCGCGAATCTGAATCGGCCCGAGCACGCGAAATCGCACACCATCGGCCTCTCGCACGTCCGCAAGCGCGGCGCTGCTGGCCCAAATTTGGTGCGCACCACTCAGGTCACTCAGGCGCGAGGCCACATTGACCGCGTCACCGTAGCAGTCATCCGCAACGATTTCAACATCGCCGCTGGCGACGCCAATCCGAATCGGCAAGCGCAGCATTTCGGGGAGCTGCAGGATGCGCTGCTGCTGTTTGCGTTGCATTTCGACGACCGCGTCGATCGCGCAGGAATTGCTGGGAAACAAGGCCAATACGCCGTCTCCCATGGTCTTGACGACGCGCCCGCCGTTGGATTCACACACC
>JAUXWC010000161.1 GCA_030685025.1 Rhodoferax sp. | reverse complement strand
GTGCCTGGCTGAACCAGTTTGACGACGTTAGAATTCGACACGGCATATCACTCCTTCGATGGAGAAGTGGAGGCTTCAACTACCCCCACGATATGCCGCCTTCTTGATCTACACCGTCACCAACTTTCGACCATAGCTCCGGTATCGTTCCGGCATCGTGTCGCCATAACCCGGATAGAAGCAGGGCCAAGCCCAATGAACCCCTCACCTAACCTCTCCCCCTAACGGGTAGGGCTATCGCGTTTGACCACAACACCCGTCATCCCGAGCGGAGCCGCCCGAAGGGCGGCGTAGCCGAGGGACCTTTTTTGACGACGCGACAACAAAAGAGGTCCCTCCACTGCGCCTCGTGGAGTTTACCCCGAGGTAATCCGAGGGGCTCGGCTCCGGTCGGGATGACGGGAAAAAGCAGTCATTTGCGATTGCCCTACCCGTTAGGGGGAGAGGTTAGGTGAGGGGTTATGGGTTCTGTAGGCGAACGGGCCACGCCGGCACAACGCTAGCGCGCTATGACGGTATTAAGTGCCAGTCTCCGCAACCTAACGGTACTTGCGGTGCACCTGTGCCGCCCCCATCATCCCGTCTCTGGGAGAAGGCGGCCAATGAAGCTCGAAAAATTCAAAGTCACTAATTATCGGAACGTGCTCGATTCTGGTTGGATCGAAACTGGTGACGTCACCGCGTTCGTCGGACAGAACGAAGCAGGCAAGAGCAATCTCTTTGAGGCTTTGTGCAGGATCAACTCGATCAATCCTGGCGATAAGTACGACATTAACGAAGATTGGCCCGTCGACGCCTGGGGTGACCAAGTTCCCTCGGCACTCGTGTGCGAAGCCAAGTTCAAGCTTTCGAGCGACGACTGCGCCAGCCTCTACACAGCGGCGGGCATTCCGCAATCCGCTCCGGTGCCCGCTGCGCCACCTCCCCCTGTTGCTGAAGCTGGCGGCGAAGCTCCGGCCGAGCAACCAACCCCGCCACCTCCGCCCGTGCTGCCCCAGGCTCCGGATCAACTTATTCTGGTTTGTTCGAGGGGATACGGCAAAGGCGGCACGCGGTTCGCAGTTGAAGGCAATGCCTCCGACGAACTCGACAGTGAGAAGGTGCAGGTATGGTCAAGAAAGGCCGTACCGAAATTCGTTTATATTCATGACTACGAGCTAAGCGGCGCGCAAATCGAGCTTCCGCAACTTGCCGAGAAACTAAAGGGCGATTGGAACACGCTGACGAACGAGGAACAGACCATCTCGATCGTCCTCGATCTTGCAAAAATCAAAATCGCCGAGTTTTTGCAGAAGGGAGAATCAGCTGACGGTCGCACCATCCGCAGCTTCGATAAACGCGCCGCGTCGGTGTATCTGTCCAAGCAATTCCGTGAACTCTGGCGACAGAAGAAAGTCGACTTCGACATTGAGATCGACGGTCCAACGCTGAACATCTTCGCTCGAGATGAGGCCGTTGGAATGCCGGTGCGTCTGCACCGGCGGTCCAGCGGCTTCCGGTGGCATGTGTCGTTTGCCTGGAAGTTCACCCACGCAAGCCAAGGTCAGTACAAGGGCTGCATTCTGCTGCTTGAAGAGCCTGGCATTCATCTTCACTACTCCGGCCAGAAGGACCTACTTGCGCTTTTCGAGCGCCTGTCGGCCGACAACACGATCCTCTTCACGACCCATCTGGCGTCGATGGTCGACTTGGCGAATCCCGAGCGAATCCGGATCGTCGAATCCAAGGACAATCATACTGTCGTTAAAAAGGGAGTTGTGAGCAGTCAACGAGCTCCTGCTGCAGTCATTGAGATGGCCTTGGGACTAACGGGCGATCTAAGCGGCCTTTTGGGTTCGCGCCAGACCTTGATCGTCGAAGGTGGCGACGAGTCACTTGTGCTCAACAAGCTTTCAGGATTTCTTCGATCGGCCAAGAAAGCTCATCTGTCCGAACGCATCTACCTATGGCCTGCCCATGGTGCCCCGAATACCCCAATGTACGCCGCGCTTGCAGTCGGCCACGGCTGGGACGCCGGTGTGCTTCTCGACTCCGATGGCGAGGGCCGTGCTGCTGCCAAGAAAATCAACGAGATGGTGCTGAAAGACGTCGCGGCGGAGCAGAAGGCAAAGTTTCGCGTCCTGCTGCTGGGCGAGGCAGCCGCGATCGACAAACCTGAGGCTGCGATCGAGGACCTGTTCGGCGACAAGTTTTACATCGATTGCGTCAATGCGGCGTTTGGATTGGGGATCACCGAGGCAGACCTGCCATCGCCAGGCCCGCCGATGATAACGAAACGCATCGAGCAGGTGGTGACGACGAAGTATGGACACAAGGAACTCGATCGCAGGGCGGTGATGCGCGAGATCCTGCGTCGTTTCGACAACTGGAAGACCGTTGGAGATCTTCCGGACCACACCCTTGCCCGAGCAGAGCGCCTCTTCGCCAAGATAAATGGCGTGTTCCAATCACGAGCCGCTTGAGAACACCCACCGAACGTTTGCGTTGCCCCCTGATCTTCGTGGTCCGTCGTGGGGACGGGTGGGCCGTCAGGTGTTGCTATCCACAGCCCGCAGCGTCTTTTCGATACTGCCAAAACGCCGGCGCTTAGGTTTTATGAGTTCGGAAAATGGTGCTGCCGCACAGGATTGAACTGTGGACCGGCGGACATCGGTTTTGATGGGTCGCCCGCGATACAGGAACCCTGGAGCTATCGGCCAAAGTTGGTGACGGCCTGATCTGTCAGGCGGCGGCGGTTGCGGTCTGAAGGTCGTTCGCCTTGGCGATGACCTCCAGCCCGTTGGTGAACTTCACCCCCAGGATAAGTTTTGGCAAGAGGGCGTGGCCA
>JAUXWC010000237.1 GCA_030685025.1 Rhodoferax sp. | reverse complement strand
GCAGGGGTTCATGGCCGCGATCAACTGAAAGCGCGCCGGAAAGTCGGCCCGGCGCGCCGCGCGCGAAATTGTGATGGTGCCGCTCTCCAGTGGTTCACGCAGCGCTTCCAGCGCGGCGCGGGGGAACTCGGGCAGTTCATCGAGGAACAAGACCCCGTTGTGCGCCAGCGAAATCTCACCTGGACGCGGTGGCGAGCCGCCGCCAACCAGGGCCACTGCGCTGGCGGTGTGGTGCGGCGAACAGGTTGGGCGGGTAGCCCACCGTTCCAGCGTGAAGCGCCCACCGAGGCTGGCCACGGCGGCGCTCTGCAAGGCCTCGTCGACCGTCATGGGCGGCAGCAGTCCGGCAAAGCGCTGCGCCAGCATTGACTTGCCCGACCCCGGCGGGCCCACCATTAGTATGCTGTGCCCACCCGCGGCGGCGATCTCCAACACCCGTTTGGCGCCGCTTTGCCCCTTGACGTCGGCCACGTCGGCGTAGTGGGCCATGCTGGTCAGCGGGGCCGCCTCGACCCGTGTCCAGCCGGGCGAGGGTTCGACCGGCGGACCATCGGCCGGGAGCGGTTGAAATTGGCGCACCACGTCCAGCAAGTGCTGAGCCCGGTAGACCTGCGCGTGCGGCACCAGTGCGGCCTCTTCGGCGCTACCACTGGGCAGCACCAGGCGCGTCTTGGCGTGTTTGGCCTGCAGCGCCAGGCACATCGCCAAGGCGCCGCGCACCGGGCGCAGTTCGCCGGACAGCGACAACTCCCCGGCAAATTCGTAACCCGCCAGCGCCGCCGCATCCAGTTGTCCGCTAGCGGCCAGAATGCCCAGCGCGATGGGCAGGTCAAAGCGGCCAGAGTCCTTGGGCAGGTCGGCCGGGGCGAGGTTAACCGTGATGCGTTGGTTGTGGGGAAATACCAGCCCGGAGTTCTGGATCGCCGAACGCACCCGCTCGCGAGCCTCCTTGACCTCGACATCGGCCAGGCCAACCAGCGTGAAACTGGGTAGGCCGT
Organism: Rhodoferax sp.; assembly: GCA_030685025.1. GTDB lineage: Bacteria > Pseudomonadota > Gammaproteobacteria > Burkholderiales > Burkholderiaceae_C > Rhodoferax_D. The sequence goes on along the minus strand of JAUXWC010000237.1, from coordinate 18,829 downwards.
TGGCCAGGTGCACTTCCACCGTGACCGCTGCGGCCTCAAGTCCAAGCAGGGCGCGACTTTGCACCAAACACAGGCTCATGCTCAATCCTCTCCAAAATGGTGCGCGCCAAAGCGGCGCTTACACCCGTGATGCACCGGCCTGGTGCTGGCTGGATATTTATACAGACATCTTACTGCAAGCCGCATGGATACTGGCTTGTGATTGCGCAACGGGCGAAAAGTCGGCCTGGCACGGTCTGTGCAACGGGTAGTCATCCGTTCACTAAGTTGGAGTTACCCATGAAAGTCAAATTCAAATTTGCGTTGGCATTGGTCGCGCTGGTTGTCAGTGCCGCCACGATGGCGCAAACAGCGGCGCCTGCACCGGACTACACGCTCTCCTATAACGTGGGCGCGGTTAGCGATTATCGTTTTCGTGGCATGGCGCAAACTGCCGGCGGTCCTGCCGTGCAGGGTGGTGTGGACTTCGCTCACAAGAGTGGCTTGTACCTCGGTGCCTGGGGCTCCAACGTCAACTGGATCAAGGACTTCAACCTGGCCACCAAGGGCACTTTCGAGATTGATCTCTATGGCGGCTACAAAGGCGAAATTGCCGCTGGCGTGACCTATGACCTTGGCGCGATCACGTACCAGTACCCTGGCAACAACTCCGGCGCCGCCAAAACGCCGGGCGCGGGCAGTTACTCCAATGCCAGCACCACCGAGTTCTATGGCGCCCTGACTTACAGCGTGGTCACCTTGAAGTACAGCCAAAGTCTGGGAGATTTCCTGGGCAATCTCAACAGCCGGGGTAGCCGCTACATTGATCTGAGCGCCAACTTTGACATCGGCAATGGTTTCACCCTGACCCCGCACATGGGTCGTCAGACCGTACCCAACCAGAGCATCGGTGCGCGCATCGGCAATGCGGCCGATTGCAATGATTACTCGCTGACGCTGGCCAAGGACTTTGGCAACGGATTCAGCGGCTCTGTCGCCGCGATCAGCACCAATGCCTACAAGTCCTTTTATACCGACTCCAAAGCGAGGTTCCTGGGCAAGGACGCTCTGGTGGTCGGCGTGAAGTACAGCTTTTAAGTTCACCGTACCTCTCTGGAGCAGCCATGAAACTCGTTACCGCCATCATCAAACCCTTCAAGCTCGACGAGGTGCGCGAGGCGCTCTCCGCCATCGGCGTGCAAGGGATCACCGTTACCGAGGTCAAGGGCTTCGGTCGTCAAAAAGGTCACACCGAGTTGTACCGCGGCGCCGAGTACGTGGTGGACTTTCTGCCCAAGGTCAAGATCGAGGCCGCCATTTCGGACGAATTGGTGGACCGTGTGATTGAAGCCATCGAAAGCGCAGCGCGCACCGGCAAGATTGGCGACGGCAAGATCTTCGTCACGTCGCTGGAACAGGTGGTGCGCGTGCGCACCGGCGAAACCGGCAAGGAAGCACTCTAGTTCCCAACGAAGCGATCCACACCGAGAACACGCATATGAAAAAACTACTTGCTTCACTCACTCTGGGGCTCAGTCTGCTGAGCGTTGGCACATTGGCCACGGCCCAGGCCCTCGCCGCGGCCCCGGTTGCGGCCGCTGCCGCGCCGGACGCGAAACCGGCCGAGGCCACCGCCAACGCCGCCAGCGCCGTAGTGGCCCCCGTTGCCGCCGCAGCGCCTGCTGCCGCAGCCACGCCCGCACCTGCGGCTGCGCCGCCACCAAAGGTTGACAAGGGCGATACCGCCTGGATGATGGTCTCCACCCTGCTGGTGATCCTGATGGCCGTGCCGGGCCTGGCCTTGTTCTACGGCGGCTTGGTGCGCAGCAAGAACATGCTGTCGGTGCTGATGCAGGTGTTCGTGACCTTCTCGATGATCGTGGTGTTGTGGTTCCTGTATGGCTACAGCCTGGCGTTTACCGAAGGCAATGCCTTTGTGGGCGGCTTCGATCGCCTGTTCATGAAGGGCATCTGGGACAACGCGGCGGGCACCTTCGCGCAGGGAGCCACCTTCAGCAAGGGCGTGCCCATGCATGAAATTGTGTTTGCCGCGTTCCAGGCCACCTTTGCCGGCATCACCTGTGCGCTGATCGTGGGTGCGTTCGCCGAGCGCATGAAGTTCTCGGCCGTGTTGATGTTCATGGTGCTGTGGTTCACCTTCAGTTATGCGCCGATTGCCCACATGGTGTGGTTCTGGATGGGCCCTGACGCCTACTCGGCCAAGGAACTGGTGGATGGCCTCAACGCCAAGGCCGGCTACGTCTGGCAGACCGGCGCGCTGGACTTTGCCGGCGGCACTGTGGTGCACATCAACGCTGCCGTGGCGGGTCTGGTTGGCGCCTTCATGATCGGCAAGCGTATTGGCTACGGCAAGGAAGCCATGGCACCGCACAGCCTGACCTTGACCATGGTCGGTGCCTCGCTGCTGTGGGTGGGCTGGTTCGGCTTCAACGCCGGCTCGGCATTGGAAGCCAATGGTTTTGCCGCGCTGGCCTTCATCAACACCTTTGGCGCCACGGCGGCAGCGGTGTTGGCCTGGTGCATCGGCGAGGCGCTGATGAAGGGCAAGGCCTCCATGCTGGGTGCCGCATCCGGCGCGGTCGCGGGGCTGGTGGCCATCACCCCGGCCGCCGGCAATGTCGGCATTGGCGGCGCGCTGGCGATTGGCGCGATTGGCGGCTTCGCCTGCCTGTGGGGGGTCAACGGCCTCAAGCGCCTGCTGGGTGCGGACGACTCGCTGGACGTCTTTGGCGTCCACGGCATCGGCGGTATCGTGGGAGCCTTGTTGACGGGTGTGTTCAATTCGCCCGCCTTGGGTGGCCCAGGCTACGTGGCGGATTGGGTGACTGCCACGATGGTGACATCGGCGGACTACTCGATTGCCAGCCAAGTGTGGGTGCAAGCCAAGGCGGTGCTGATGACCATCGTCTGGTCAGGGGTGGTATCGGTAGTTGCCTTCAAATTGGTTGACTTGACCGTGGGCCTGCGCGTCAGTGAAGAAGACGAACGTGAAGGCCTGGACATCACCTCGCATGGCGAGACTGCGTACAACCGCTGATCGATTTCGCCCGGGGGCTCCCTCAGCGCAAGGCAACGGTGTCCACCTGACATCAAGAATGAATGGCCGCGCAAACTTCGTTTTGCGCGGCCCTTTCTCGCTATGGGGCTTGGCGCAGGACTGGCCGGTGGCCGTCGATGTCAGGGCTTCTCGACCAACGCCCCCATGATCCGGCGCACCAGTGGCTGAACCAGCAGCAAGGCCGGAAAAGCCACCATCCAGGACAAGAGCCAGGCGCCCATCCAAACCTGAATCAGGCCATCGACCAAGCCCAGGCTGCGCACGGTGCTGATAAGCGAAACCAGGAAGGTCATGAAGAACGACAGCAGCAGCGGCATCACCAAGCCCGCGTAACGCGCCGGAATCCTGGGCCAGTCTGATTTGTTCGTGGTGGACTGATCTTCTGTACTCATGGGTCCTTGGCTCTGCTGGGCTGTGGGTATCGGTGGCGGGCGCGTTCCCCGGCCGTTTGAACAGACCGCCTGCGGCGCGGGGACATGCATGGTGTCCGGATCGTAACCGGTTTGAAACCTGGCTTGTCTCGACTTGGGCTGCCTTGTCGGCTTGCTGGCGGGCACAATGCCATCGGAGACGCAACACCATGAATTCATCCCTACTTCTTGCCAGCGACGACTTGCGCTGTGAAATTGCGCCCGCGCTCGGCGGCTCTGTTGCCGGGCTGTGGCTTGGCCAGGTGCCCGTGCTGCGCAGCACGGCGGCGGCTGCCCTGACGTCGGTGCGCAACGCGGGCAGCTATCCGCTGGTGCCGTTCTCCAACCGGGTCGGCCACGGCAGCCTAAGGTGGGCCGGCACCGACCACCCGTTGGTGGTGGCCGAGAGTTTTGAGCCGCACGCCATCCATGGCGTCGGCTGGCTGCGGCCCTGGATCGTGCTGGAGGCCAGCGCGCAGTTCGCCTTGCTGTCTTTCGAACACCAGGCCGATGAAAGCTGGCCGTTTGCGTTTGACGCCTCGCAGGCTTTTCGGCTCCAGGGCGCCGAACTGGAGCTGACCCTCTCCATTACCAACCAGTCGGCCGTGGCGGCGCCGGTGGGCCTTGGCTGGCACCCTTATTTCGTGAAGCGCGCCGACACCCATGTGCGCTTTGCCGCCAGTGGGCGCTGGGAAATGGGCGACGACAAACTGCCGACCCGCCGCGCCCTGAGCGCGGGGCTGGACCGTGACTGCGAGGGCCTCGATGTGGACCACTGCTTTGACGGCTGGAACGGTGTGCTGCACCTGACCGACAACCAGTTGCACACCACCGTCACGTCCAGTCTGCGCTACGTGGTGGTGTATACCAACGCGACCCGGAACTACGTGGCGATCGAACCGGTGAGCCACGTCAACAATGCCATCAACCTGCTGGAGCAGGGGCGCGCCAGTGCATCCGAGCTCGGCGTGTGTGTGCTGCAGCCCGGCGAGTCGATGTCGGCGCAGATGAGCATTCACGTCGAGCGCATCCAATGAGCTGGCAGGCGGTCACCACCGCGCCTAATCAGTTGGGGGAGTCGCCGTTCTGGCACCCGCACGAGCAAATGCTTTACTGGGTCGACATTGCTGAGAAGACCGTGCTGCGCTGCAACGTCTTCACGGGCATGGTTGACCGCTGGCGCATGGCGCCACCGCATGACCTGGAGCCAGGTTGCATCGCACCGGCGCTGGGCGGCGGGCTGGTGATGGCGCTGCGCGATGGGGTGTACCGCGCCCGTGAGTGGGGCGCTGCGTTGCGCTGCCTGGCCAAGTTTGCCCACGACAACGCCACCACCCGCGCCAACGACGGCAAATGTGATGCACTGGGCCGCTTCTGGGTTGGCTCGGTGGATGAAGCCAAGGTCAAGGCCTGCGCCGAATTGGTCTCGCTGGACTGCCGGCCGCCGGGTCCGATCACCGTCCTGCGTCAGGCCGGCGGCGCCCTGACCGGTAACGGTCTGGCCTGGTCGCCCGACCAGCGCACCGTGTACTGGTCGGACACCTCGCGCCACGTGATCTACGCCTGGGACTGGGATGCGGACAGCAACCGCATGCGCAAGCAGCGCGAGTTTCAGCGCTTTGAGCCCAAGCCGGCCGGTTGGCAGCCCGGCATGGCCGGATATGGCGGACGCCCGGACGGTGCTGCGGTCGATGTGTTGGGCAACTACTGGGTGGCGATGTACGAGGGTGCGCGGCTGCTGCAGTTTGCCCCGACCGGTGAGTTGCGGGTGGATATCGCCACGCCGATGCAATGCCCAACCATGCCCTGTTTTGGGGGTGACGATTTCCAAACCTTGTACCTGACTTCGGCCAGCAAAGGGCGCAGCGCGGATGAACTGCTCGCGCAGCCGCTGTCGGGCTGCGTGGTTTCGATGCGCGTGCCGGTGCCGGGCTTGCCAGTGAATTACTTTCGCGATTGAAGCCGGCCTCGGTGCGGGCTGCATAGGCTGCAAATTCTCGAACAGCCCGCATTCAAATAATTCAAACCGGGCGTGGCCGACCCCGCTACGATGCGGGCATGGACACAGCCCTCGCCCAACTGACCGCGCGCATCGCCCAAGCCAGCGCCGATAAACTGCCCTTGCGCATTCGCGGTGGTGGCACCAAGGACTTTTACGGCAACACGCCTCGTGGCGACGTGCTCGACACCACCGGTCTGCGCGGCATTGTCAGCTACGAGCCGACCGAACTGGTGGTCACTGCGCGGGCGGGCACGCCGCTGGCCGAACTGGAGGCGGTGTTGGCCGAACGCCGGCAGTGCCTGGCCTTCGAGCCACCGCACTATGGCTACGCAAGCGGCAACGCCACGGTTGGCGGCATGGTGGCGGCTGGTTTGAGTGGCCCGGCACGGGCCAGCGTGGGCGCCGTGCGCGACTATGTGCTGGGCGTCAAGCTGCTCAACGGTCGTGGCGAGCACTTGGTCTTTGGTGGTCAGGTCATGAAAAACGTGGCGGGCTACGATGTATCGCGCCTGATGGCGGGCTCCATGGGGGTGTTGGGTGTGATCACGGAGGTCTCCCTCAAGGTTCTGCCGATGGCGCCGGCCGAAGCCACGCTGGTGTTTGAGCTGGACCAGGCCGAAGCACTGGCGCAATTGCATCGCTGGGGCGCGCAACCGTTGCCGCTCAATGCCAGTTGCTGGGTCCGGGATGGGGACCAGAGCCTGCTGTTCGTGCGCCTGCGTGGCGCGGTGGCGGCGGTCGCCTCGGCCGTCACGCGCATGACGCGGGATGCCGGTGGTCATCAAATGGACAACGCCCAGGCCATGCCCGATTGGCAGGCTTGCCGCGACCATCGTCTCCCCATCTTTGTGACCGCATCCGATGCCGCGCCGGATTTGTGGCGCCTGAGCCTGCCGCAAACCGCTCCGGTGTTGGACTTGCCTTGGGCCCAACTGGTGGAGTGGCATGGCGCCCAGCGCTGGCTGCGGGCGCCCTCGGCGGCGGCGGCTGGCCTGCGTGAACTGGTCGCGCGATATGGCGGGAGCGCCACGCTGTTTGTCGCCACCCAAGCGGACGATCCGCAAGCTGAAAACCGCTTCAGCCCTTTGGCTCCGGCGCTCAGGTTGATACACCAGCGTCTCAAGGCCGAATTCGATCCGGACGGCATTTTCGATGCTGACCGTTTGTTCGCGGAGCTCTGATGCAAACCCATCTCGCCCCTGAGTACCAGCACACTGCGGACGGCCAGGCCGCCGAAGCCCTGCTGCGCAAGTGTGTGCACTGTGGTTTCTGTACTGCCACCTGTCCCACCTACCAGTTGCTCGGTGACGAGCTGGACGGGCCGCGTGGCCGCATCTACCTGATCAAGCAGGTGCTCGAAGGCGCCCAGCCAACCACCAAAACGCAACTGCACCTGGACCGCTGCCTGACCTGCCGCAACTGCGAAACCACCTGCCCATCGGGCGTTGAATACGGCCATTTGCTGGACATCGGGCGCAAGCTGGTGGACGCCAAAGTGCCGCGCCCGTGGCCGCAGCGCAGCCTGCGCTGGGCGCTCAAGGAAGGGCTGCCCTCACCCTTGTTTGGTCCAGCCATGAAGCTGGGCCAACTGGTGCGCCCGCTGCTGCCCGCCGCGCTCAAGAGCAAGGTGCCCGCCAAGCAGCAGGCCGGCGCCTGGCCGACACGCCCCCTCGCGCGCAAGGTGCTGATGCTGGCCGGTTGTGTGCAGCCAGCCATGGCGCCCAATATCAACAGCGCCACCGCGCGGGTGCTCGATGCCATGGGCGTGCAGACGGTGTTGGCGTCGGGTGCGGGTTGCTGCGGCGCAGTCAAGTTTCACCTTGACGACCAGGACGGAGGCATGGCCCAGATGCGGGCCAATATCGACGCTTGGTGGGCGCACATCGAGCCTGCGGGCGGCGCTACGGTCGCACCGGTCGAGGCGATCATCATGAACGCCTCGGGCTGCGGCGTCACGGTCAAGGAGTATGGCCACATCCTGCAAGACGACCCGCTCTATGCGAGCAAGGCGGCGCGGGTCAGTGAACTGACGGTCGACGTCAGCGAATGGCTGCCGGAGATGGTGGCCAAGCTGAAGGCGCGGGTCGCGGCGCGAAACGGCGCGCTGGGCGGCAAGATCGCCTTTCACCCACCGTGCTCCTTGCAGCATGGTCAGCAGTTGCGCGGTGGCGTGGAGCGACACCTGAGCGAACTCGGTTTTGAGGTCAAGCTGACCGGCTGCGATGCCCACCTGTGCTGCGGTTCGGCTGGCACCTACTCGGTGCTGAATCCCAAATTGTCCTATCAACTTCGTGACCGCAAGCTCGAAGCGCTCGACCAGACCTTTGGCACGCAAACGCCGGATCAAATCGTCTCGGCCAACATCGGCTGCATCACCCATTTGCAGAGTGGCACCGCTACGCCGGTGCGGCACTGGATCGAGGTGCTGGACGAGGCGTTGTGCCCGACCTCGTGACCGAGGTCGGCGCGCATAAGCAGGCGACCTAAGCCGTCTTTGGCGTCGCGTTGCGTTTGGCGGCGACCTTGCCAACTACCGTCTTCTTGGCCGGCGTTTTCTTGCTGGTGGTCTTTGGTGCGGCGGCCCTGACGGGAGCCAGCTTCGACGCCGCCTTGCGGGCGACGACTTTGATCGGGGCTGGCGCGGCTGCCGCCTTGGCAATGACCTTCTTGGCAGGTGCCGTCTTCACGGGCGTTTTTTTCACCGCCGCTTTGACGACCTTGCGCGCCTTGGCCGCGCTAGAGCCTTTCCAGGTCAGGCGTGCCTTCTTGGCCAGTGCCACCACCTTGGCGATGTCCTCATCGCTGTACACGCCTTTGACGCCCGAAATGGCGGACAGCTTCATGCCGTGCCGTAGACCAAGCTTGTAGATCTCCTTGACCTTCTCCCACTCGGTGTCGCGGCCGATCGTGAACACCTCGAAGCGGCCTTCCAGCGCCAGCACAATGGTCTCGGCCAGGCAGGCGTAGATCACGTTGGGTGGCAGGCCGATGCTCTTCATGCCCTTGACCTTGGTCGGCAACTCAATCTCGCCGGACTCGATCACCAGCACATCGGGGCGCTTGGCCACTTCGGAAGGCGGCAGGTCCAGCGGGCGCGCCACGTCGGTGATGACACAACCAGGCTTGACCCGCATGATGTCCAGAATCTTCTTGCCGGCACCCGAGGTGGAGGTGACGATCATGTCCATGTCGCCCAGCAACTCGTCGTAGTTGGTCGAGCAGGTGACTTTGGCGTCGAGCGCGTCTTCCAGGATGGACGCCTTGAGTTCTTCCAGTTTCTTGAGGTCGCGCCCGGCCAGCACGACTTCTTCAAACGCCATCGCCAGCAGGCGCGCGGACACCGAGCCGATCGAGCCGGTGGCGCCAATCACCATCGTCTTGGCGGCCACCTTCTTGTTGTGTGGATTCAGGTTGACCAGCCCCATGCGGCGCATGGCGTCAGCGGCGGCCCACAGCGCGCCCGAGGCCGAGTAGCTGTTGCCCGTCGTAATGGGCAGGCTGGAGCGGCGCGCCACGGTGATGCCGGCATCACCCACGACTTTGGTGAATGCGCCCAGGCCCATGATCTGCGCCCCCAGCTTCTCGGCGATCTTGGATGCATGCAACAAACGCCGGTAGGTGAACTCCGGGCTGCGCGAGAGCATTTCCTTGGGCGTGCCACCGACCGAGATCAACCAGCCTTCGGCCTCGGCGCCGGTCGGGGAAACGATGTTTTCCATCTTGCAGTACACCATCGGCGGCATGTGCGCGGCCAGCGTCTCGACCTTGTCCATGACGAACTGCGGGGTGGCCTTGGGGATCGGAAAGCCCTTCTTGATGTAGTCCTGGCTCAAAGGATGGATGACGAAGGCAAAGCGCCGGATGTTGCGGAAATGGCCGCTCGGGTGCAGCAGGCGCGGCACGATCTTGAGCTCATCCAGAATCTCGGAGAAATCGTCGTCGGACACTTCCTCGGGTGGCTTCTCCAGCGCGGCCAGAATCATGGCCTCCAGCGTGTTGATGCCCACCACCTCGTCAAACAGCTTGGGCGAGACGTCGATCACCAGGTTGACCTTGTGATCCTTGAAGAAGCTCATGCGCTCGTCGTCCACGGCCGAGGTGATCAGGGTCTTGCCAACGAGGTTGCCCTCTTGCGTGACGGCCTTGATCTCGGCGAAAGTGCCCACCACCACGTGGGACTTGGCTACCGCCGCGGCGACGCGGTTCTTCTTGTAACCGGCCAGCGACGATTCCAGCACCTGCCCGGGGGTGTTATTGAGCACCAGGTTGCTGCCCTTGGCGTACAGTTCCAGCATGTCCAGCGAGCCCAGCAGGGTGGGCGCACCGGTCTGGAACACCGCGTCGGCAAAGCTCAGGTTCTTGGTGTAGTCGGTCATGGCCACTGCCATGTCGTAGTTGCGCATGCCCGAGAGGAACAGCACCAAGTTGTTGTTGAAATAGTTGCCCAGCTCCTTTTGCACATGGCGCACCGCGCGCACTTGCAGCAGGCGGCGCAGCGTGGCGCCAGTGGTCACCGGCACCCGCGTCACCACGTTCATCAGGCGCTGGGTTTCCTTGTTGACGACGGTGCGCAGGCCGACCTGGTAGTGGTCGCTGATTTCACCCAGGCCGATCGCGTCGGCGGTAGCCTGCTGGCGGCGCATCAGTTCCCAGGCCTTGCCCGTGTCGTTGTCCGCACCCAGGCGGCGCACCGAAAACTGCTGGCCCAAAAACTCGGTCTTGAATTCAAAATCCTGCTTGGAAGAACCAAGCGTCACCGTCACCACTTTTTTCATTTGTCAACTCCTCTTGTTCGTTCAATGGGCAAGAACACACTTGATCAGTTGAGGACAGAGCAAAGCGCGCTGCGCGTCACTTTGGTCTGTCCCGCAAGGTCTCAAGTGGCCTTGCGTTTGCGCGGGGCGGCTTTGGTCGCCTTGTCCGCAGCCGGCTTCTTGGGCGCGGCCGCCTGCTGTGGCAGGGCCTGGCGGATGAGGTCTTCGCATACCGCTTGGGTCATGTAGCGCGGCACCGGGTAGCCGGTGTGGGCTTCCCAACAAGCGGCCTTGGCCAGTTCGGGGATGTCTTCTTCCTTCAGCGCTTCCAGCGTGGTGGGTATGCCCAGATCGCGGTTGAGCTGGTCCACCGCATCGAGAAATTTTTGCGCCAGCACCTCGGTGGGTTCACCCTCGGTGCCCACCCGCGCGCGCACTGCCAATTGGGCCAGCTTGTCGGTGATCGCCGGGGCCGAATACTTCAGCACGAAGGGCAGCATGATGGCGTTGGCCAGGCCGTGGGGGGTGTGGTACTTGCCGCCAAACTGGTGCGCGATGGCGTGCACGTAGCCCACGTTGGCGCGGGTGAAGGCAAAGCCGGCGTAGGTGGAGGCCAGTGCCATCTTCTCGCGCGCGGCGAGGTTCTTGCCGTCGGTGTAGGCGGTACGCAGGTTCTCGAAAATCAGTCCAACCGCCGACAGCGCCATGCCGTCGGAGTAGTCGGTCTTCCAGTTGCCCACAAAGGCCTCGATGGCGTGGGTCAGCGCGTCAATGCCGGTGGCAGCCGTGATGTGCGGCGGCAGGCCGGTCATCAGCGTGGGGTCCAGTGCCGCCATCTTGGGCACCAGGCGCGGATCAACCACCACCAGTTTCTTGTGACTATCCGGGTCGGACATGACCGCGGCCACCGTGACTTCGGAGCCGGTGCCGGCGGTGGTGGGGACCGCATAGATCTTGATCGGCGAGCGCAAACCTCTGAGGTAGCCCGCGAGTTGGCGCAAGGGCTTGGGGTTGGCCACGGCGAGGGCGATTACCTTGGACGCATCCATCGACGAGCCGCCGCCAAAGGCCACGATCGCGTCGCAATCGTGCTCGTGGTAGAACTCGATGCCCTTCTCGATCAGGGGGATCGGCGCGTCGGGTGTGATCTCGTCAAACACCACGTACTTGGCGCCACCGGCGCTCAGCGCGTCGGTCAGGTCCTTGAGCAAGCCGAGTTTGGCGATGATGCTGTCGGTGACGATCAGGATCTTGCGGTGGCCAAAACCCGCAATCGCCTGGCCCAGGCGGCCGCTGGAGCCGGGGCCCACCAGCAGCGTGGGCTGCGGAATGGGGATAAAGCGGGTCACCAGACCGGCGCCGCGCATCAGCGCCCCCAGGCCGGCGGCACGAACCGAGTCGCTCATCAAGTCGGATATCAAGTGATCTCTCCTAGGCAGATGGATGAAGGACGCCAGCATAGTATGCCTCTGGCCCTGAAGGTTGAGGCGCCACCTTAAACCGGGCAAACCCTGATAAGGGACGCCATGGACCCGCCGGCCAACGGGCAGGTTCGGAGCAAGTTCAGGCGTGCGCGATACGCGCCCACACCAGATCACGCAGTTGACGCGCCTGCTGCGTCGACAGGTAGCCGATGTCCAGTGCATGCCCCGACTGCGCGCCGCCTTGTGCCTCGGCGCGTAGCCGCTGCATGCCGGCGCGCCGGTCGAAGGGGCTCTCCAGCAGACTCACGCTCTGCAGCCGCTCGGGCATGACGATGACCCAGCGCCGGGTCCAGATGCCCGAGCGGTAGACCAGCCAATCGGCATGCACCGCGTAGCCAGCAAAACGCGCCCAGGCGCGCGCATGCGCCCAGGCACCCCAAGCCCACAGCAGCGCGCCGCCCACCAGCACCGGCCAGGGCATCCACCAGTTCAGGAGCATGTCCAGGCTCAACGCCAGCAGCGTCACGGCCAACAGCCCGCGCGCCGCACCGCGCATGCGTCGCGCCGCGGTACCGGGGTGCAGGCGCTGCCACGGCAAGGTCGACAGGTCCAGACCGGGCACACAAACCCGCAGCAAGGCGTGAGCCTGCTCAGGCGTGGCGATGGGTGCCAGTTCGGCCAGCCGCGCTTCGGCGTGCGCGGTGGCGTTGGAGGCGCCGCCGGCCACGTCCACTTCAAGCCGACAGCGGCGCAGTAGCCGGTGGAGCAAGGTTTGCTCCAGCACCAGACGCTGTAGGCGCGGCAGGCGCGCGCCGGCCCGTACCGTGGTCAGCAAGCCATGCTCGGCGTGCAGGCGCTCGCCAAGCAGCTCCAGCCGAAAGCCGTGGTAACGAAATACCGCGTAGGCAATGGAGAAAACGCGCAACGCCAGCAGTGCGACCGTCATCGCCGCCAGCACGGTGACCAGCAGCAGGGCCCAGTGCTGCAACGCCAACTCACGAGCAAACCACTGGCGCGCTGGCTCCAGCAGCGCGCCGATGGCGCGGTGACCGCGGGGCAGAAACTCCCAGCTCTGTGCCAGCAGACCAATGCCGGCTGCCAATACCAAGGTGCCCCGGTTCGATATCAGCCCATGACGCATCAGTTCGCCAAGGCTCAGGCGGTGCAACACCTGCGCGGGTGCCGCAGGCGCCGCCTGTGAAGGGCCGGACGAGCCTGGCGCCAACGATGTGCCGCGTAGCAGGTCTTCGAGCTCGGCGGCGGCAGCCAGACCCAGCACGCGCATCAGGGCCTCGGGCTTGCCACCCGATGCGGACTCCAGCCGCAGTTCGGTCACACCCAGCAGGCGATGCAGTGGCCCGCGCCGCTGGCTCACGTTCTGAATGCGTTCCAAGGCCACGTGCCGCACGGTCCGGTCCAAGATGCCGGCGCGAACCAGCAGTTCGCCCTGTCCGATTCGGTAGCGATAACAACGTGCGCGCAGCACGCCCCACAACGCGGTCAGCGCGGCCCCAAGGGCGCCCAGCAGCAGCCAGTCTGGGTCGCCGCGTTTCAGGAACACGAAGGCCAGCAGCGGTAGCAACAGGTCCTTGAGCTGGTGGCTGGCCGAGAACAGCCACGACCAGGGGTGCAGCCGATGTTCGCTCTGGCCGATGTCCGACGCGGGCGGCTCAGTCATGCGCGCCCTGGCGCCGCGGCATCAAGGTCGCGCGCAGGGCTTGCGCGGCGTCAAGCGGCAGGCCCGGCAGTGTCAAGGAATGGTCGTGCCTGCCCGCCGTATGCAGTACCAGGCTGGCCATGCCCCAACGCCGGTCCAGCGGTCCCTGGCTGACATCCAGGTGCTGCAGCCTGGCAATCGGCAGCCAGACCTCCTTGCGCCACCACACGCCGCGGCGCACGCGCAGGCCTTCACCGCCAAATAGCGCGGCCTCGTAGGCGGCAAAGCGCTGGTCGGCGTAACGCCAGGCGGCGATCAGCAGCCCGCCCCAAGCAAGCAGCGCCAACAGCAACCAGCTCGCGCGCCAGGCGGAAGGCGCCGCGAGGTAGGCCGCCAACATCAAGCCCACCCCCAGCAGCGTGCCCTGCGCCAGCGCCGACAGGCGCCAGAGTTGGCGCAGCTTGGGCAATTTGGGCTGGATCAACGCACCGTTGGCGGGTGTCGCCAGGGCGTTGCCGGGGTGTTCACTCTCGCTGGGTGCGGCCATCGGTGCTCCTGTTTGGGGATGCCAATGCAGCGCTGCGCTGGCGGCGCTGATCATACCCAGCGGTGGGATGTCGTGGCATCAGCGCCGGCCCTTGCTAACGTGCCTGATCAAAGCTACACCCGCCATGCGTTGGGTGACTTGTTGACGCGCCAGGGCGTCCACGCTCAGCAGCGATGCGCCCAACAGCCGCTATCTTCGCCGGTCGAACCTACTACTTCAATGGCGAGGACAGCCTGGGTCTGAGCTACGAACGTGAAGTGCGCGACGACGGCACTGCGCAAGACAAGTACTACCTCAGCGCCGGTGGCTTGGTGTTTGCGATGGTCAACAAGCGCACGAGCGGGCAGGCCGTCAGCCACAGCAGCAGCTACTTCCACCACGACCACCTGGGCAGCATCGCCGCCATCACCGACGAAACTGGTGCGGTGAAGGACCGCCTGGCCTTTGATCCATGGGGTAAACGACGCTTCATCCTGACCAAAGCTGGCTGGCCCGACACCAAGGATGAGATCGTCGGCCTGCGCACCGACCGTGGCTACACCATGCACGAACACCTGGACGAGGTGGGCGTGGTTCACATGAATGGGCGCCTGTACGACCCACTGATCGGCCGTTTCATGAGCGCCGACCCTTTCATCCAGAACGCGGGCGATCTGCAAAGCTACAACCGCTACGCCTATGTGATGAACAACCCACTGCTGTTGACGGACCCGAGTGGGTACTTCAGCTTCAAGAAGGTGTTTAGAACCGTGTTGGCGATTTACGTCGGGTACTTGACGGGTGGTCTGGTGAGTGGTTGGTTGGAGATGGGCGGGTTGATTGGTGGATCAGGCGGCACTCTATTCGCAACTGGAAACGCTGCCTTGACACCGCTGGGTAGCGCGGTGGCGGGTGCAGCAGGTGGTTTCGCGTCCGGGGCGATCGGTTCTGGTAACCTTAACGGTGCCTTGCAGGGCGCTCTGAGTGGCGGCTTGTTTGGCGCGGCGGGTGCGGCGGGTGGCGCAGGCGAGCTTGGTGCTCAGTCGGTCGAGCGTTACGCCGCCCACGCCGCAGCGGGTTGTGTCAGTTCGGTGGCGGGCGGTGGCAAGTGCGGCAGTGGCGCGGCCAGCGCGGTGTTTGGCAAGTTTGCGACGAATTCCACCAGCGGGTGGGGTCCGGTGTCCAAGGGGGTTGCCTCGGTGGTGGCCGGTGGCGTGGGGTCAGTGATTGCGGGGGGCAAGTTTGAGAATGGGGCGGTTACGGCAGCTTATGCGTACCTCTTTAACTATTGCTCAAGCGGAAAATGTACAAGCGCCTTTGAGCAAGCCATGTATGACTACTGGCCAGGCTACAAGGCTGGAACGTTGCTCTACAACCAGACGATGGGCGATGGAAGTTGGACGGGTTGGGAGGTAGTGGACGCAGTGTCCGTTGGAGCTGGTGCCGCAGCTAAGGGATTGTCTGCTGGTTTGAGTGGCGGAGCAAATAGCGTTTTCTGGTCTGGTCACGGAGCAATGGAAGAGGCTGCCGCGTTGGGCACTACGCTCGAGAAGACCCCCGTTGGCAGTGTTCTAAATGTGCTGCAGCAAAAGGGGATAGGCAGTCGTTGGGTATGGGGGCAGGCGTCGGCCACTTTCGCCAACAATGCTAGCGGTACGGCGCAGGCCGTCATACGATACAACAATCCGGCATCCATTTTTTATCGCACAGAGCTTCCAATCTTGCAGCGCAACGGGGTACTCATTCAACCGAGGTGAGCATGAATTTTCTCAAAAAACTATTTACTAAGAAGCATTTCACTGACGGCAGTGTTCTTTGGCCAAGTGGCAAGGAGCACTACTCATTTGTGGATCGACATGGCAACCGATTTGAATTTGATGTTCTTTACACAAGTACCGCAGCCAATGCGGAAAATATGATTGTTAGCTCCTCCTTGTTCGCAGTTGATGGCACACCTGCTCCGGAAGACATCAAGCAAGACATTGTTCTCAAGTCGAAACTGTATTTTTCTGAACGAGGGCAGAGAGTGGCGGTTATTTGAGTACCTCTTTAACGAGTTGTTGCATCAGGGTGATCGCCGAGAGGCGATGCAGCGTGCTGGTTACGTAGAAACGCCGTATCCTGATGGCACGTACTGCAATATCCAAGGCGGAAGTGGGGAGTGTGGGTTCCCGGGTTCCGTGCGTGCCGAAAAACCATCTGACTGGGCGTTTGATAGGATCAATTGCGCCACCGCTGAATGTCGGGCTGGGTTGCTACCCACCCGGTCAGAGAACAGAACCCAGTCAGAGATTGACTATGGACAATGCAAATTGACTTGCGGTATGGCCGGCACGCCGCTGACCGTTACTGTCAATGCCTTTGCCGGTGGCGGTTCGGTGGGATCCATATTGGGTTTCTTGGGCAAGACGAGTGTATGCGCAGAGTTGGTCTGTAAGAAGCCTTGAAGGTGTTACTGTGAGAAGACCTATTTGTCCCCGTTGTGGCATGACGCCATTCGTTGCATTCATTAAGGTGCGATTTGTGTGCCCAAGGTGTGGCGCGCATCTGATCAGCGACCTAAGGACGATTGGCGTTATCGAGACAGTTGTTACCGTTGGCCCGTTGTACCTGGCTATTACTGCAATTGCGACTTTGTGGCCGGTTGGCGAGTGGTCGACAATTCGCGCCGCGCTCATATTGATTGTTCCTGCTGGGGCTATTCACTGGGCAGTTCTGTGCAGATATCTGAGGATCACGGAGGAGACACAGTCAAAGGTAATAGAAATAGAAAAGGGGCCAGGCTCCAACTAAAACCGAAAACCGTGAGAAAAGAAGAGAGCACGCGCTTAGGCGTCGTGGCGCAATTGCACAGAGGACGCTTCAGCTAACAGCCGCCTATGCCAGATTCTCCGGTGGATATTTTCGTGCGGTGTGGATGACGTTCAATACCGACACCCTGTCGTCCCCAACATGCACCACCGCAATATAGGGCAGCCGGTGCAAGACGTACTCCCTGGTGCCGGGCACGCGACCTGGACGACACCGGTGCGGGAACAGCTTCAACGACCCGACCTGTTCTTTGATGCGAACGAAAATCGCGTTGGCCACGCGCAGTCCAGCTTCTTCGAGGTAGTAGGTCAGGATGTTTTCGAGGTCTTGCTCCGCCTCGTTCGTCCACTCGACTTTGAACATGCGACGAATGTGGATTACGCAGACGTTGGACGTGCCTTGGCCTGAACACGCTGCCAGACCCGCTCCATGGCTTCATCATGGGCCGTGGTCTGGGTCTTGCCCTTGGCGAAGGCGTCCAGCGTCTTGGTGACCTTTTTCTGAAACCACTCGTCATACCCGGCTTCCTTTTCCATGAACATCTCCGGGATGAGGGTATCGGCCGCGTCTTCAATCGACAGCATGATGCCCACCGGTCGATTGTTCTTGGTCACGATGACCGGCTCACGCTGCATGGCGTCCAGAAATTCGCCAAAGTGGGTTTTGGCATCACGGGCGGTCATGGTCTTCATACGTGTGGCTCCAGAAACTAGATTACTTAGTTCATTTTAATCATAGTGACTACTTTTTCAAATCAAAGCGAAATGAGCTCAGGCCCGAATTGGGCCGGACGAAGCCAAGCAGTTGGCGCACCGGCGGCGTCGACAGGTAGCAGTGCCTACCCCAGTCGGGTTGGGCTATTCTCGGGGCCGTGTAGCTTCTTTGAGTGGAGGTTCTGATGGCCGTGTCTGCATTCGAGAACATCAAGCGGTTCTTCATCCGTATCGGTATTGGGCTGATGCCTTACTTTCCGCTGCCGTGGGAGCCGTATCGCAAAGCCCTGGTCCGGGACTCCGAGAAGCGTTACGCGAGTGGCCGGTGGGGCTACATGAACGACATCGCGGAGGCGCACCGCTACAGCATCATTGATGGCTGTTGTGAGTACTTCACGCCCAGTGACCGCCGGGTTCTGGACGTAGGCTGTGGCGAAGGCATTCTGCAAAAAAGAATGAGCTACTCGGAGTACGTGGGGGTGGATCTGAACGCCGCCGCGATCGCCAGCGCCCAAGCGCGCGGCGCCGACCATGCCACGTTTGTCGTCGCTGATGCCGCGGAGGGTTTTCAGGCGGCCGGCAGCTTTGATGCGATTGTTTTCAACGAGTCGCTCTACTACATCCGAAATCCGGCCGAGGTGTTCGCGCGGTATCGGCAATCCTTGTCACCCGATGGAATCATCGTGGTCTGCATGTTTCAAACCTACCTGGCCCGGCAACTGTGGAAGAAGTTGCGCGCCTTTGGCATGGAGGAGCTGACGACCGTCAAGATCTCCAACGAGCTTGGCTTCTCGTCGGTCATCCGGGTCTACGCCAATCCACGTGTCGCCGCCCGGCCTGCTTAGCCTGGGCCGGGGCTCGGGGCCGCGCGCATCGAAATCGCCACCCCGCCCAGCACCGCGTTGCCCGACAGCGGGTCGCGCAATTGATCGTCCAGCAGGGCGTTGAGGTTGGCGCCGGGGCGCTCGGCCGCCAGGTGCTGTTGAGTGCCAGGCAGGTCGTGGCCCCAGCCGTGCGGCAGGCTGACCACGCCGGGCATCATCTCATCGCTGATCTGCACTGGCGCGCGCACGCGGCGTGCCCCATTGGTGGACGCGACCAGCTCGGCCATAGCGCCGTCGGTCAGCCCCAGGCGCTTGGCATCCTGCGGGTGGACCAGCGCAGTGCAGCGCATCGGCCCCTTGGCCAGTACCGGCAGGTTGTGCATCCAACTGTTGTTGCTGCGCACATCGCGCCGACCAATGACCACCAGCTCGGGCGCCGCTCGGGCCAGGTCGGCCGCGGCGCGTGGCAGGTCGGCCAGCAGGCTGGGCGGGGCCAGCTCCACCTTGCCGCTGGGCGTGCGCAGCATCTCGGGGATGCGTGGCTGCAAGGCACCCAAGTCGATGCCACCGCTGGCATTGGACGCCATCACTTTGGCCAGGGTCAAGCCTTCGGGGCGTGCGCCAAGACCGTCGCCATAGGGGCCGCTACG
>JAUXWC010000143.1 GCA_030685025.1 Rhodoferax sp. | reverse complement strand
GGCGTCAAGGCCGCCACGGCGCGGGCCAGGGCGCCGTCGGGATGAAAGTTCCACTCGGTGGGCGCCAGCACGCGGTAGTCCTGCACTGCGCCGTCGCCATCGAGCTGCACCCAGTGCAGCAGCAGGCCGCGCGCCATCTCGCACCAAGCCAGCGCCTGGCCACTTGCCAAGGCCAGTGCGCCACTCGACAGCAGCGGTATGGCGCCAGGCTGGTCAGTGTCGGGGCTGGCCGCCGCGATCTCCAGCAGGTCCGTCCAGCGCGCGGCCAGGCGCGTCCAGGCGCTGTGCCGGATCGATGCCTGCATCGGCCGATGGCGCAACCGTGCCCACGGTCCGTTCTCGGCGCACTGGCCCAGCCAGCTTGGTTGTTGCACGAAATCAGGCTCATCCACCAGCGCTTGCGCCAGTTGGCGCAACTGCACGGTCTGACGGGTTGGGTCCAGGTCCAGCAGCTCCAGCAGGCGGGTCTCGGGTGTCAAGGCGCTGGCCGGTGCAAACCAGTTGGCCAGACTGCGCGCGGGTGCCAACTGGGCGGCCTGCACCCGGCACCAATCGGCCAGGGCGTCGGGCTGCTGGTGTTCGCTCAACCAGCGCGGCAGCGGCTGATGCAGGATGCGCTCTTCCAGCCAGGTGCGCAGCCTGGCCAGCGTTTGCCAGGCCGTGGCGGCGTCGCCGGGCGTGCGGGCTGTGGCCAGTGGCAGCGGGCAACCACGCAGCCACGCCATGGCTTGCTTATCCGCTGTCGTGCCGGGCTGGCGTTGTGGCCAGTCCAAGGCGATGGAACGCAGGTGGTCTCGCGCGGTCTCGACGTACAGCATCACGGAAGGCGACGCCACCGGTGCGTGGGCCGGGTCAGGCTGCGCAGCGGCCAGCGCCAGCGCGGCAGTGCGGCGGTGGGCATGGGCGCACAGGGTGAACACGCTGGTCAGCGTGTGGCCAACCTGCTCGCCGCGTTGACCGGCCAGCAAACGCGCCAGCCGGCCCGCACCCAGCACCGGCCGCTGGCCGATCACACCGGGATGCTGGCCGGGGCGCAGTTGGTATGCCCCGGCGAGGGTGTCCCACGTGTTGGTGGAGGGTTTCAAGGTTGCGTGCCCCTGGGTACCTTCGCCCGCGCGTAGCCCACCTGCGCCAGCCAGCGCTTGAACGGCTCGGCCTTTGGCGACGGAATGGACTGGATGATGCGAAACAGCCCCTCGGTATTGGCGCAATCAGTCTCGCGCTGCTTGCCGTCTGGGGCCTGTAGTTTCAACCCGTGACAAAACGTCACGGGTTGGCCACCCTCGGCGTTGAGCCGCTGTTTGAGTTTGCGCCAATACGCACCGGCATCCGGGCTCGCGGTCAGGATGGCACAAACATCCACCACTGAAAACCACCATTCCTCGTTGTGCCAGACCCGTCGGATGCTTGACTCCTGAAAAACGGCGATGTGGTTTGCTGGCTC
>JAUXWC010000141.1 GCA_030685025.1 Rhodoferax sp. | reverse complement strand
GCTCACCCTTCAACGCCTCCAGCGCCACCTTGGCCTTAAAATCAGCCGTGTACCGCTTCCGCTTCCCAGTCATAAAGTCCGTCCTTCATCGAGGTCGAACCTACCTTAGCCAACTGTCCGAATTTCCGGCGCCACCTCAGTAAGACCTGCTGGTCGTTTGAGGACGATGGCCCGGGAGTTGCGCCCGACCAACAACTGACGTTAGGCACGGCCTATGCCCGTTTCGATCCGTCACGCGATCGACAGACGGGCGGAGCCGGCCTTGGCTTAGCGATCGTCTGCGGACTTGCCGAAGCCATAGGCGGCTCCGTCTCGTTCCGGTCCAAGCCGGGCCGAGGACTGCATGTGCAAGTCGTGCTGTTGTCGGCGGGTAGAAGCTCAGAATGAGCGAGACTCCACTGCAGACTGATAATAATCGGAGGAGTAAATCAAATTGATAAAATTGAGGATCATCAACGATGAGTATCGTCGCTCAACTCGCGATCGGAACGGTGACCGTTGCACTTACCATCATCATGCAAGCGTGTTTTGCCGCAATAGCCTTCTCAGTCGATGATCGCTTCACGCCGCCTCGCACGCGAACAACACGCTTTGGAGCGACCTTGCTTCTTGCCGCTTCTACGATATGGATGCTGCTCGCTATCACGCTGGCGGCTTGGATTTGGGCGGGCCTGTTTATTGTATTGGGTGCCTTCGAAGCGCTGGAACCGGCGCTCTATTTCGCAACGGTTTCCCTGACGACGCTAGGCTTCGGCGACGTTATCCTCTCGCAGGATGTGCGGCTGCTGTCTGCGATCGTGGCTGCCAACGGCCTCGTCATGTTCGGTTTGAGCACTGCGTTTCTTCTCGAATTCGTGGGTCAGGTGCGCGAGGAGAAAGGCAGTTCGACGCGATCCCACATTTCGACGGCAGAATGACTTCGTACAGAACCGGCTCACTTTGGCTAGCATAAACGATTGTGCCTGCCCACTCTACCCGCATCGCCTTGTCCAAGTAGAAAACGCCGATCCGCCCGGGTTTCGACAAATAGTCTGGGGCTTGGCGCTTGCGTAGACTGGATGGTCAAAAGTGGAATGGCGGGTTGCGACTCTAATGTCGGTCCTAACCACCAACTCGGCGGTTCGCCAGAAGCAGATGTTCGCATGGCATGCGCTCAGGTCGGCTTCGCCCTCTCATCCCAGTCATCCGAGCATTGAGGGCTACGTTCCGAAAGCGGACGTCGGTTCGAGGGCGTCGGAGCGATGCCCATATCGGACAATAGGATTAGTCGGCTTAACGGAGATGGATTGGGCTTAAGGACATCTCGAACGGTGGCAACAAAGCGACCTGGGTTCGGTCTTTATCCGCCTTTGACTTGTGCAGGGTCGAGCGCCTGCACCGGGGTTGCGAGAAAGCGGAATGGCTCGGCGGTTCCTTGCTTCGCGGCCGCGACAGCGTTGATGAGCAGCGCCGCCGAAGCGGCAAACCCTTCGATTGAATTTGCCTTGCCAAGCCAGACCCGCGAGGCCTTGGGCGACACGCCCACGGTAACTTCCAGCGCGGCATTGCGCGAACGCGCGGCCGACCGGTAGAAGCTCTGGTCATCAAAGGGGTCGAGCGAATAGTCCAGATCCTGTCCGGCAAGGATCTTGGCATCGGCCTTCGTGGCACTTCTCCGGTGAACGCCCGACAGCCACAGAGTCCGCGCCTGGCCATTCTCCAGAAATGCGGCGGCCATGGTTGAACGGGATATCGGCAAGAGCCAGGTCGGTGGAACGGCTCGACGTCTCTGACCTTGCCGATTCATCGGAAAGCCTCGCGGTTTGGCTGAAGTGCGATCTCACCTTTGATGCTGCCGAGATTGTCGCGAACGTCGACTACGCCAACCTCGTCTTCCAGCAGCGCCTGCACGTCCTGCGACAGCTCTTGCAGCTTCAACATGTCGGGGCCGGTCAGGACGATTTCGATCGGATCGCCCGATGTTGGCTGTCCGGTCTCGGGTGCCACCAGTAGAGTGGCACCGGCGGCTCTGTTGCAAAAATCGTGAAGCTTGAGCATGCTTGGCGGAGATTGGACGGACGGAACGATGACGGATTTCAAGTGGCGCCATTTCCAGGGTGATGTGATCCTGTGGGCGGTGCGCTGGTATTGTCGCTATCCGATCAG
>JAUXWC010000125.1 GCA_030685025.1 Rhodoferax sp. | reverse complement strand
TAGGCTTCTTGAACTTGTTTCATACGGGCTCCTTATTCAGTTTTGCGCGGGGCCGAGGGTATCCAGGCCCAGATAAATTCACATTCGATGGGTTGAGCGCCGGACTCGTCGCTCACCTGCACCGCCACCGTCACTTCGCCCTTGTCGGTCTGCTGCATCAAGGTGCGCTGCGCATCGGTCAAGCTTGCCACCGCGCGCAAGGAGCCTTGGGCGCGTTTCTTGAACGCGACCTTGAGTTCCTTCGCCAGCGGTAGACAGTCGTCGCGCACATTCATGCCCACCACCATGCCCGTGGCGGTTTCGGCCAGCAGCGTCATGGCCGCGGCGTGCACGCCCTGGATATGGTTTTGCACCCGACGCTCATTGGCGATGGCGATCTCCACGCGCTCAGGCGTCATCACCGCAAAGTCCAAACGCGCCGTACCGGTGAACGGCACCGCCCGGCGCAACACCAGGTTGCGCGCCCAGCCGCGGGCGAACGTGGGCACCGCCTCCAGTTGTCGTAGCGAACGCACCAGGCGATTGGGTATTGAAACGGCAGCGTGAGTCAAAGACATGCGCAGTCGCCTGTTCAGTTGCGAACGGGTTTACCCGTCGACATCATTCCCATGATCCGCTCTTGGGTTTTGGGGTTGGTCAGCAGGCTGCAGAATGCCTGCCGCTCCAGCGTCATCAGATATTCCTCGCTGACCAAGCTACCCGCGTCCACGTCGCCACCACACACCACATTGGCGATCAGCCCAGCAATGTGGAAGTCGTGCGCGCTGATGAAACCGCCGTCGCGCATGTTCACCAGCGAGCCCTTGATGGTCGCCACCCCACTGCGGCCCGCCACCGGAATCAGGCGCTTGTGCGGCGCGCGGTAGCCCGAGTTGAACATCGCCTTGGCCTCATTGATCGCCACGAACAATAGCTCGTCCTTATGCGGCACGATCACGTCGCTATCGAGCAAGTAGCCCAGCTTGCGCGACTCCAGCGCACTGGTGCCCACCTTGGCCATTGCGGCGGCGGTGAAGCCTTCAGTCAGGAAGGGCAACAGGTCCTTGCCGGTGGACGTTGCCGCATTCTCAGCGGCACGACGCGCGATGTAGGTCAAGCCGCCAGCGCCGGGCACCAGGCCCACGCCAACTTCCACCAGGCCGATGTAGCTCTCCATGGCGGCGACGCGCTTGGCCGAATACACCGCCAGCTCGCAACCCCCACCCAGCGCCAGGCCACGGATGGCGCTGACCACTGGCACGTTGGCATAACGCAGCCTCAGCATGGCTTGCTGCATTTCGGCCTCGGCCCCGTCGATGGCCTTGGCGCCACCCATCATGAAGGCGGGCAACATGGCTTGCAGGTCGGCACCGGCCGAGAACATCTCGTCGTTGGACCAGACCACCAGGCCCTTGTAGCTGGCTTCGGCCAGTTCCAGCCCTTGCAGCAAGCCTTCGACCACGCCGGGGCCGATGGCGTGCATCTTGGTCTTGATGCTGGCGATGACCACCTCGTCGTCCAAGGTCCACAAACGAATCGCTTCGTCTTCATGCAGCGTCTTGCCAGCGGTCTCGGCCTTGGGCGCGTTGGCCCCCAGCACGCTCTCGGGGAAGTGCTGGCGGGCGTAAACCGGCAGGCTGCGCGGGGCCACGAATTGGCCCGTCGTTGGGTTCCAGGAGCCCGCTGGCGTGTGCACACCACCAGCCTCGGCCACCGGGCCGCTGAACACCCAATCCGGCAGCGGCGCGTTACACAGGGCCTTACCGGCATCGATGTCGGCCTTGACCATGTTGGCGACTTCCAGCCAACCGGCTTCCTGCCACAGCTCAAACGGGCCCTGCTTCATGCCAAAGCCCCAGCGCATGCAGAAGTCTACGTCGCGCGCGTTGTCGGCGATGGAGGCCAGGTGCACGGCGGCGTAGTGGAAGGCGTTGCGCAGAATCGCCCACAAAAACTGGCCCTGCGCGCCTTCGCTGTCACGCAAGAGCTTAAGGCGCTCGGCGGCGGGCTTCTTGAGCATGCGGGCGTAAACCTCGTCGGCTTTCTGACCGCCCGCCACGTAGTCCTTGGTGGCCAGATCGAAGCGCATCACGTCGCGCCCGACCTTCTTGAAGAAGCCGGCCTTGGTCTTCTGGCCGAAGTTGCCCATTTCAAGCAGCGTGCTGAGCACCTTGGGGGTGGCGAAGCTGGCGTAGAACGGATCAAACTTGCCAGCCCCTGCGGTAGCGTCGCCGCTCAGCGTGTCTTGCAGCGTCTTGATCACGTGCGCCATGGTGTCCAGCCCCACGACATCGGCGGTGCGAAAGGTGCCCGAGCTGGCACGGCCCATTTTCTTGCCGGTCAGGTCATCCACCACGTCAAAGCTCAGGCCAAAGTTCTCGACTTCCTTCATGGTCGCCAACATGCCGGCGATACCCACGCGGTTGGCGATGAAGTTGGGGCTGTCCTTGGCGCGCACCACACCCTTGCCCAGCTTGCTGGTGACAAAGGCTTCCAAGTCGTCCAGGATTTGCGGCTGGGTGGTGGGGGTGTTGATCAGTTCCACCAGGGCCATGTAGCGCGGCGGGTTGAAGAAATGGATGCCGCAGAAGCGCGGCTTGATTTCCTCAGGCAGCACCTCGCTGAGCTTGGTGATCGACAAGCCGGAGGTGTTGGAGGCAACGATGGCATGCGGCGCGATGAAAGGGGCGATCTTCTTGTACAGATCGAGCTTCCAGTCCATGCGTTCGGCAATCGCTTCGATGATCAGGTCGCAGTCACGGAGCTGCTCCATGTGCTCTTCGTAATTGGCCTGTTGGATCAGGCCGGCGTCTTCCACCACGCCCAATGGGGCAGGTTTGAGCTTCTTCAGGCCGTCAATGGCTTTGGTGACGATGCCGTTCTTGGCGCCCTCCTTGGCGGGCAAATCGAACAGCACCACCGGCACTTTGACATTGACCAGATGGGCGGCAATCTGCGCACCCATCACACCAGCGCCGAGCACGGCGACTTTTTTCACTTGAAAACGAGCCGTAGCGCGAGTTTCTATAAAACGGGACATGGTTGTTCCTGAAAAATTGAATGGGACGCAGAACAGGTCGCTGGCCGTCTTTCGTCACTGCGAGGGCAGCGCGGCAATCCAAGGCGTTGACACACCCCCTTGGATCGCCACGGCCTGCGGCCTCGCGATGACGAACAAACGCCAGGGCGCACTCTGCGCAGCCTTTACTGCACCCGAACCCAGGTCTGGTTTCGGTAAAAGAAGGCAATGTAGCCACGCACTTCGAGCTTCTTGCCACCTTCGATGGGCGTCAGCCGCAGGGTGTATTCCTTGCCGTTGTCGGGGTCGAGAATCTTGCCGCCTTCCCACACGTCCTTGCCGTCGGACTTCTTGGCGCCGCGAATGATCTTCATCCCCAGCACCGGCTTGTCCTTGCGCTCGTCGGTGCACTTGTCGCACAGGCCATCCTGCTTGGCATCCTTGCGCAACAGCTTTTCGATGGTGCCCGACAACACGCCAGCGTCATCGCTGATGCGCACTTCGGACGACACCTCGCCAGTTTTGTCGTCGATCGTGCGCCACACGCCGGCCGGCGTCATCTGGGCCAGGGCCGGGAGCGCCAGGCCCCCCAGAACTACTGCAATCATTGAGCGGTACATGTTTGTCTCCTCGTTACTGTGAAAGAACACTTCAGATGGCTGTCATCCCGGGCCACGATCCGGGATCCATGGATTGCGGATCAAGTCCGCAATGACAAATCATCCGCAGCGTCAGCCTGGGTTCATGAAAGATAGCACTGACGCCGCTTACGCCAATGCCGCGTCGGTGTCCATCAGCACCTTGGAGCCCGCGCGTGCGGTGCGCATCAAGGTCGCCGTCTCAGGGAACAACTTGCCAAAGTAGAAACGCGCGGTTTGAATTTTGGCCAGATAGAAGGGATCGGTGTTGCCAGCGGCGATTTCGCGCAGGGCCACTTGCGCCATGCGGGCCCAGAAGTAGCCGAACACCAGGTGGCCAGCCACGCGCAGGTAGTCCACCGCGGCGGCGCCCACTTCGTCGGCGTTCTGGAATCCCTTGAAGCCCAGCTCGGTGGTGAACTTGGTCATCTGCTCACCCAGGATGGCGATGGGGGTGATGAATTCGGCCATCTTTTCGTTGACGCCTTCTTCTTCCACCAGCTTGCCCACCAGCTTGCCAAACTTGCGCAGCGTGGCACCGTTATTGCCCAAGACCTTGCGCCCCAACAGGTCCAGCGACTGGATGGTGTTGGTGCCTTCATAGATCATGTTGATGCGGTTGTCGCGCACAAACTGCTCCATGCCCCACTCCTTGATGAAGCCGTGGCCGCCGAACACCTGCATGCAGGCGTTGGTGGCGATGTGGCCGTTGTCGGTGATGAAGGCCTTGACAATCGGTGTCAGCAGCGCCAGCAGCTCGCCGGCATCCTTGCGGACCTTCTCATCCGGGTGGCCGTGCTCCTGCTCCAGCAGCATGGAGCTGAAACACATCAGTGCGCGGCCACCTTCGGCATAAGCCTTGGCGGTAAGCAGCATCTTGCGCACATCGGGGTGCACGATGATCGGGTCGGCGGGCTTGTCCTTGGCCTTGGGGCCGGACAAGGAGCGCATCTGGATGCGGTCCTTGGCGTAGGCCAGCGCATTCTGGAACGCCACCTCGGTCAGGCCGAGTGACTGGTTGCCCACGCCCAGGCGCGCCGCGTTCATCATCACGAACATGCCACTCATGCCCTTGTTGGGTTGGCCGACCAGGGTGCCCACGGCGCCTTCGAGCACGATCTGCGCGGTCGAGTTGCCATGAATGCCCATCTTGTGTTCCAGGCCGCCGCAATAGATGCCATTGCGCGCGCCCAGACTGCCGTCCTGGTTGACATTGAATTTTGGAACGATGAACAGGCTGACACCCTTGATGCCAGGGGGCGCGTCGGGCAGGCGGGCCAGCACCAGGTGGATGATGTTGTCGGCCATGTCGTGCTCGCCGGCGCTGATGAAGATCTTGTTGCCGGTGATGCGGTAGGTGCCGTCAGGCTGGGGTTCGGCCTTGGTACGCATCAGGCCCAGGTCGGTGCCGCAATGGGGCTCGGTCAGGCACATCGTGCCGGTCCACTCGCCGCTGGTCATCTTGGCCAGGTAGGTCTTCTTCTGATTATCGGTGCCATGTGCATGCAGGGCGGCATGCGCGCCGTGGGTCAGGCCTGGGTACATGGTCCAGGCCTGATTGGCGCTGTTGAGCATTTCGTAGAAACACTGGTTGACCACCAGCGGCAGGCCCTGGCCACCGTAGGCCGGGTCGCCCGACAATGCGGGCCAGCCACCCGCCACATACTTGGCATAGGCCTCCTTGAAACCGGTGGGCGTGGTCACTTCGTGGGTCTTCTGGTCGAGCCTGCAACCCTGCGCATCACCACTGATGTTCAGGGGAAAGATCACCTCGGCGGCGAACTTGCCGCCTTCTTCGAGCACCGCGTTGATGGTGTCGACGTCCACCTCGGCATGCCGCGGGATGGCTTTCAAATCGTCGGTGACCTTGAGCACTTCGTGCATCACGAATTGCATGTCACGCAGCGGGGGGGTATAGGTAGGCACGCGGGTTACTCCTTTGACAGTGGGTTGGATTTGCTGGAACGGGTCGCCTGCCGGACGCGAGCGACGGTTGTAGGGGGCACGCCGTGGGTGTAGTGCGCCAGGATGTTTTCGAAACCCTGGTCGGCGCGACCCATCGAGTTGGGGTTCTTCAGGAAACGGGCTTCATAGTGCAGGGCCAGGATCAGGCCGTGAATCTCGAATGCCATCTGCTCTTCATCGGCATCCTCCTTCAGGTGGCCCTCCTCCTTGGCTTGGACTACCGCGCGGTACATGGCTTCCAGCCAGACCTTGACGGAGCTGGCCAGCGCATCGCGCACCGGGCCGGGCCGGTCATCGAACTCGACCGCCCCGCTGATGAAAATGCAGCCGGACTGGATCTCCACAGCGACGCGTTTCATCCAGTTGGCAAACAGCGCCCGCACGCGCGGCAAGCCGCGTGGCACCGCCATCGCAGGCTCGAACACCTCGTCCTGAAAACGGGCGTAGTACTCGTGAATCACGGATATCTGCAGTTCTTCGCGTGAGCCAAAGTGGGCAAAGACACCCGACTTGCTCATGTGGGCAACTTCAGCCAGCGCGCCGATGCTCAGGCCTTCCAGTCCGATATTGGCCGCCAAGCCCAGGGCGGCATCAACGATGGCCTGCTTGGTCTGCAGGCCCTTTTGCAGGCCGCGGCCGCCACGCACCCGGATTGAGTTGCTGGCGGGCGCTGGTTTGCTGCGGGACGGAATGGAGGGCATGGGCAGTTGGCAAAATAAAAACGAACGATCGTGCTATTTTGCTTCATTTCCTCCCACACGCGAAGCGGCAGCCCGTTTCTAGAGCTGTTTTTCTAAGCCTATCAAGGGTTTACCCCGAATCGCTTGATCTGCAGCGAGCGGTCAGAGTCAGCGTTTGAACGGCACGATCACTTGGCGCTGCTCGCCCAAACCCTCGATGCCCAGAGTCAATGTGTCGCCGGGTTTGAGGAACACCGGCGGTTGCCGCCCCATGCCCACACCGGGCGGGGTCCCGGTGGTGATCAGATCGCCGGGCAGCAGGGTCATGAACTGACTGACATAGCTGACCAACTTGGCCACGCTGAAGATCATGGTCTGGGTGCGGCCACGCTGCATCGGCTGACCGTTGACGTCGAGCCACAGTTTCAGCCTCTGGGGATGGGTCAGCTCATCGCGTGTAACCAGCCACGGGCCCACCGGCCCAAAGGTGTCGCAGCCTTTGCCTTTGTCCCAGGTGCCGCCGCGCTCCAACTGGAAGGCGCGTTCACTCAGGTCGTTGACCAGGCAATAACCGGCCACGTGGTGCAGGGCGTCCTTGATGGCCACATGACGGGCGCGCGCCCCAATGACCACGCCAAGCTCCACCTCCCAATCGGTCTTCAGCGAGCCTTTGGGCAACATCACCGGATCGCTAGGGCCTTGCAGACAACTGGTGGCTTTCATGAAGACCACCGGCTCGGTCGGCACCGGCAGCTTGGCCTCTTGCGCGTGGTCGGCGTAGTTGAGGCCAATCGCGATGAACTTGCCGACCCGTGCCACCGGACAGCCCAGACGCGGTGCACCGCCGACCTTGGGCAGTCGGTCCCAATTGAGCCGGCGCACGGAATCGAGCACGGCATCGCCCAACTGCTCCGGACCTATATCCGGCAGCACCGCACCAAGGTCACGCAGACAACCCTGGGTGTCGATCAAGCCAGGTCGTTCGCTGCCTTGGGGACCAAATCGAACGAGTTTCATGGTGCATCTCCTGGTATCTTGCGGGACAGACCTTCAGCTCTGTCCTCAACCGACTAGGGCCTCAGGCGATACGCCCCTCTTCCACGGCATGACAGGCCAGCCTGATACCCTGGAATTCCTTCAGCACCGGGCGCTCGCGCAAGCAGCGCTCGTTGGCATGCGGGCAGCGCGGATTGAAGGCGCACCCGGCCGGCGGGTCCAGTGGATTGGGCACCTCGCCCTGCACCCGCGTGCGGGCCTGACCGGTGTCGCGCATCTTTGGGATCGCATCTAGCAGCATTCGGGTGTAGGGGTGACGCGGGTTGGCGAACAACGCGTGTTTGTCAGCCAATTCGACCAGGCGCCCAAGGTACATCACTCCCACCTGATCGCTCACGTGGCGCACCACCGCCAGGTTGTGCGAGATGAACAGGTAGGTCAGCCCCATCTTGCGCTGCAGGTCTTTCATGATGTTCAGTACCTGGGCCTGAACGCTGACGTCCAGCGCGGAGGTGGGCTCGTCACAGACCAGAAACTCCGGGTTGGTCGCCAACGCCCGCGCAATCGAGATGCGCTGGCGCTGTCCGCCAGAGAACTGGTGCGGGTACTTGGCAACATCGGCCCGGCTCAGACCCACCGACTCCAGCAAGCCTGCCACCCGTTCACGAAGTTCCGAGGCGTGCGGCCGCAAACCATGCTCAAGCAGCGGTTCGCCCACGATGTCGCCGACCGTCCAGCGCGGGTTCAAGCTGGCGTAGGGGTCCTGAAAGATCATCTGGATGCGGCTGCGCAGCTTCAATCCCTGTGCTGAACGGAATGTCGCGTGGGCGTCCACGCCGTCAAAACTGAAGTGGCCGCGCACCGGTTGGTACAGGCCCACCAACAGGCGCGCCACGGTGCTCTTGCCACAGCCGGACTCACCCACCAGGGCCAGAGTCTTGCCTCTTTCGATCTCGAAGCTGACGCCATCCACCGCGCGCAGCAGCGTGCGCGGCTTGCGTTCCAGCACCCGGTTGAGCCAAGGCGCCGACACATCAAAGGTCATCGCCAGATCGTCCACCTTGACCAGAGCCGTCATGCCACAGCCTCCTGGTGCAACCAGCAGGCCGCGCGGCTGGCGCCAGCTTCGGTCAAGTCCGGGCGGCCGCTGCGGCAACGGTCCATCACTTTGGGGCAGCGCGGATTGAAGGCGCAACCGGTTGGAATCGCATTCAGGCGCGGCATTGCGCCGTCAATCTGGTTCAGGTATTCACGGTCCTGTGTAATGTCAGGAATGGCCGCCATCAAGCCTTCGGTGTAGGGATGGGCCGGGTGATTGATGACCTGGTGCACCGGCCCGATCTCCGCCAGACGCCCGGCATACATCACCGCCACCCGGTCGCAGGTTTCGGCGATCACCCCCATGTCGTGGGTAATCAACATCACGGCGGCTCCATGCTGGCGGCAAACGTTCTTGAGCAAGGCGATGATCTGGGCCTGGATCGACACATCCAGCGCGGTGGTCGGTTCGTCCGCCACGATCAGCTTGGGTTCGGCTGCCAGGGCCAGGGCGATCACCACGCGCTGGCGCATGCCGCCGGAGAACTGGTGCGGGTAGTGGTCCAGGCGTTGCTCGGGCGCCGGGATGCCGGTGTCCTTGAGCAGCGTGATCGCACGCGAGCGGGCCTCCTGCTCACTGACCGGCAAGTGCGCGCGGATGGTCTCGGTCAATTGCCGTCCAATGGTGTAGAGCGGGTTCAGCGAGGTCAGCGGGTCCTGAAAAATGGCGCCAATGCGGCGTCCGCGAATGTGGCGCATGGCTTGGGCGTCAAGCTGATCAATGCGCTGGCCTTCAAGCAGGATCTGCCCCCCCGCAATGCGTCCTGGCGGCTCCAGCAGGCCGATGATGGCAGCGCCTGTCAAGGATTTGCCCGCGCCCGACTCCCCCACCACGCCCAGGATTTCACCGGGCGCGATGTCAAAGGAAATGTCATCCAGCGCGCGCAGGGTGCCATGTCGGCTGGGGAATTCCACCACCAGATTTTTGACTTGTAGAAGGCTCATCGCAATCGAGGATTCAAGGCGTCACGCAGCCAATCACCCAGCAGGTTGACGCTCAAGGCAATGGCCATCAGCATCAAGCCCGGGAACACAGTGATCCACCATTCGCCCGAGAACAGGAACTTGTTGCCCTCCTGAATCAGGCTACCCAACGATGGCGAGGTGGGTGGCGCTCCGACCCCCAGAAACGACAGCGTGGCCTCGATGATGATCGCGGTGGCGACCTGGATCGTGGCCAGCACCATGACCGGGCCGAGCACATTGGGCAAGACGTGGCGGCGCATGATGCGCGCCGAGGACACGCCGGTCACCCGCGCCGCCTGCACGTACTCCTTGCTGCGCTCGACCAGCGTGGAGCCGCGCACCGTGCGCGCGTACTGCACCCAGCCGGTCAGCGTGATGGACAGGATCAGCACCCCAAAGGCCAGCGAATCCTGTGCATGGGGAAACAGGGCTCGACCGACGCCGGCAATCAGCAGCGCCACCAGAATGGCGGGAAAAGACAGCATCACGTCGCACAGGCGCATCAACGCGGCATCGATCCAGCCACCCAGATAACCCGCCAACAAGCCCAGCGTCACGCCGATCAGCAGGGACAGCAGCACCGATGCCAAGCCCACCGCCAGCGAGATTCGTGCGCCGTACATCAAGGCCGACAAGATGTCACGGCCCTGGCTGTCGGTGCCCAACACATATTTGGACGAGCCCCCATCGATCCAGGCGGGCGGCAAGCGCGCGTCGCTCAGTTCCAGCGTCGCCAGATCGAGGGGGTTGTGCGGCGCCACCCAACCGGCGAACACGGCGCAGAACAGGCAGGTGGCAGCGACCAAGGCGGCGACCATCGCCACCGGAGAGGTACGAAAGCTGTGCCCGACATCGCCGCCCCACCAGCGGGACAGCCAGTTGCTCATTACCAACGGCGCCTATTTGACCTTGACGTACTTCCACGCCATGCCGTTGTCGGGCCACTGCACCAGATCGATGTTGGCCTTCATGCCCCAATTGAGCGCTTGCTGATGCAGCGGAATATGCCCCACATCGTCCTGATGCAGCTTCATGGCTTCACGAATCATCTCATTGCGCTTGGTGTCGTCGGTCTCGGAGGCGATCTTGGTGGTCAACTCATCAATCTTGGGATTGCTGTAGGCACCCAGGTTGAATTGCCCGCGGCCGGCATCACCCGGACTCGACATGATCGGATAAAGCACGTTATGGGCGTCCACCGTGCTGGCGGTCCAGCCCAGCATGTAGAAGCTGGTGTCGCGGCGCAGGATCTTGGGGAAGTAGGTGCCTTTGGTTTCCGCTTCCAGGTTGATTTTGACACCCACCTTGGCCAGATTTCCGGCCACCGCCTGACAGATCGCCGCGTCGTTGACGTAACGATCATTGGGGCAGTTCATCTTGACCTCGAAGCCGTTCGGGTAGCCGGCTTCAGCGAGCAGCTTCTTGGAGGCCTCGATGTCATACGGCAGGCGCTTGGCCAGGTCGGGCGCGAAGCCCTTTACCTCGGGTGGTAGCATCAAGGCAATCGGCGCGGAGGCGCCGCGCATCACGGTCTTCTTGATGCCTTCCACATCAATCGCCTGGTAGAAGGCCTTGCGCACGCGCACGTCCTTGAACGGATTCTTGCCCTTGACGTTGGAGAACAGCAACTCGTCGCGTTTCTGGTCCATGCCCAGGAAGATCACCCGCAACTCGGGGCCTTGCATCACCTTGAGTTTGGCATTGCCCTTGACACGCTCGACGTCTTGCACCGGCACCGGCTCCATGATGTCGATCTCGCCCGACAGCAAGGCCGCGACGCGGGTTGAATCGTTGCCAATCGGCGTAAAGGTCACTTGGTCAACGTTGCCCTCGATCTTGCCCCAGTAATTGCCGTTGCGAACGAAGGAGGTGACCACGCCGGGCTGGCGCTCGCGCAAGCGATAGGGACCGGTGCCGTTGGCACGAAACGACGCCGCGTTCTCGATGCCCTTGCGGCGATCCACCGGCTTGGTGGCCTGGTTGGTTTCGGCCCACTTTCGGCTCATGATGAGCCAATGCGTGAACAGCTCCGGCAGGATCGGGAACGGTGCGTTGAGGACAAAATCCACGGCGTGGTCGTTGACCTTCACGACCTCCTTGACCTGCCCGACGTAGGTCTTCATGTCGGAGCCGTCGCCCTTGGCGCGCTCATAACTGAAGATCACGTCGTCGGCGGTGAAGGGTGTACCGTCATGGAACTGCACGCCCTTGCGCAGATTGAAGCGCCAGACCGTGGGTGAGGTCTGCTTCCAGTCGGTCGCCAGCGCCGACGTGATCTTGTAGTTGCGGTCCCGCGTGACCAGGGGTTCATACACGTTCTCGACCACCGAAAGCTGTAGTGACTCGTTCAGGGAGTGCGGGTCCATGGAGAGCGCGTCGCCCTGGTTGGCCACCCGCAAACTGGCGGCGCTCACACCCAGGCTCATGCCAATACAGCTTGTCGCCACCAGGGTCGCCACGATGTTCTGTCTAAAGTTCACTGTCATCTCCTCTTGGTAAAAGTTATCATCACACAGCAGATATCGGCATCGCCTGCTCAATCAGGCTGGCGTGCAAGGCCGCACCCAAAGGCAACACCGCGTCATTGAAATCGTAGCGGCTATTGTGCAGGAAACAACTGCCAACGCCATTCTCCTCACCTTGCCCCAGTCGCATGTAGGCGCCCGGCTTGACGCGCAGCATGAACGAGAAATCCTCCGCGCCCATGCTCGGCTCCAGATCGCGCACCACGTGCTCGCGCCCAACCAGGCTTTGCGCCACGTCTGCCGCGAATCTCGCTTGCGCGACGGTGTTAATGGTCGCCGGGTACAGGCGTTCATAGTGAACCTGGGCGCTTGCGCCAAACCCCAGGGCAATGGCACTGCACAACTCATTGAGACGCCGCTCGATCAACTCCTGCACCACCGGGCTGAAGGTCCGCACCGTGCCCACCAGTTTCGCCGAGCCCGGAATGACGCTCATGGCGCCCATGTCGCCGGCCTCCAGGCCGCACAGGCTGATCACCGCGCTGTCGACCGGTTTGACGTTGCGCGACACGATGCTCTGCACCGCCGTGATGATGTGAGCGGCCACCAGCACCGGATCGACCGCTTGGTAGGCATGTGCCCCATGCCCGCCACGACCCGTGATGTCGATAGTGACACGGTCAGCGGCGGCCATCATCGGGCCCGGATTGACGCCTACGGTGCCAGGCCGCATCGCCGGCCAGTTGTGCATGCCATAGACCGCCTGTACCGGAAAGCGCTCGAACAGGCCGTCGTCGATCATCGCCTTGGCGCCCGCGAAGCCCTCTTCGCCGGGCTGGAAGATCAGCACCGCTGTACCATCGAAATTTCGCGTCTCGGCCAGGTACCTTGCCGCACCGACCAGCATCGCGGTGTGGCCGTCGTGGCCGCAACCGTGCATCAGGCCCGCCTTGCCGGAGCGCCAGGGGAAATCATTGTGCTCGGTCATCGGCAGCGCGTCCATGTCGGCGCGCAGGCCAATCATGCGCGGCATCGGTGCGCCCTGGTCCAGCCGGGCGGCGCCCGGGCGCGCACCACGGCCACTGATCGTGGCCACCACACCGGTCTTGCCGATACCAGTGTGAACCTCGTCGACACCACACAGCTTCAGCGACTCCACAACTCGCCCAGCGGTGTAGACCTCTTCAAAACCCAATTCGGGGTTGGCATGCAAGTCGCGTCGAAAAGCCGTCAGTTCAGGGTGGAACTCGGCAATTCGGGCAAATACCCGGCCATGCACTTTCAATCCGTGGGCCGGCATCAATGCCCTCCTGCCGGTCCCACACGCAAGCGCGGGTCAACCAGGAAATACAGCAGATCGACCACCAGATTGATGACCACGAAGATCAGCGCGATCAGACACAGGTAGGCCGCCATCACCGGGATGTCGGCGAAAGTCACCGCCTGAATAAACAGCAAGCCCATGCCTGGCCACTGGAACACGGTCTCCGTGATGATCGCAAAGGCAATCAAGCCGCCCAGTTGCAGGCCGGTGATGGTCATGACCGGGACCAGGGTGTTCTTCAGGGCGTGGCCGAAATGAATGGCGTTGTCGCTCAGCCCCCGGGCCCGCGCGAACTTGATGTAGTCGGTTCGCAGCACTTCCAGCATCTCCGCTCGCACCAGCCGCATGATGAGCGTGAGTTGAAACACCGCCAAGGTGACCGCAGGCAAAACAATGTGGTGCCAGCCATCCACCGTCAACAAGCCGCTGCGCCACCAACCCACTTGCACCACGTCGCCACGGCCAAAACTGGGGAACCAGCCCAGCCAGACGGCGAACACCAGAATCAATAAGATGCCGATCAGGAAGGTCGGCAAGGACACGCCGATCAAGGAGATCGTCATGAACACCTGGCTCATGAATCTGCCGCGCTTGAGCGCGGCGTAAACACCCATCGGTACGCCAACCAGCAATGCCAGCAGTGCCGCCACGATGGCCAACTCGAAGGTCGCCGGCAGGCGTTCGGAAATCAGCCGTGACACCTTGGCCCCCTGGCGCAAACTCAGGCCGAACTCACCTTGCGCGGCGTTGACCAGGAAGTGCCAGAACTGCACAAAAAAGGGTTGATCAAGTCCAAGGTCAATACGGAGCTGGCGAATCTGATCCGGCCGGGCATCTTGCCCCAACAAAAACACCACGGGGTCCCCGACGTACTGAAACAACATGAACGCAATGAAGGCCACCGCCACCATCACGACGATAGCCTGAATCAGGCGACGAATAATAAATGCAAACACAAACGGGAATGGGTAAAAGCAGCGAATCTAACAGAGCGCCGTGCAAACCGGTAGCGGGGTTTCCATGGGCAAACTGAGACCTCTCGGGACAGGCCAAGATTTGCGAAGCAAATCTGCTGCTTCGACAACTGGTTGGGGAGCGATTTGAATAATTCCGGATAATTGTTGATAATTCTCACTAATCCAGCACCGAGGCCATCCACCATGAGTCAGCCAACCGTCGCAGACGCCTTCTTCCATCGGCCGGCACTGGCAAAGGCCTTGGCCGAGCAGGCGCTGGATACTTCCCTCGGAGTCAGCGGGGGCCTCTTCCTGGCAGCGCCTCGTCGAACCGGCAAGTCGACCTTTGTCAGGCAGGACTTGTTGCCCGAGCTCCGCTCCCGGGATGTCGATGTGATCTATGTCGACCTCTGGATCGACAAGTCGAAAGACCCCGCGATCCACATCGCCAACGCCGTTCGCGCCGAACTGAGCAAGGACGACGGACCGATCTCCAAACTGGCAAAAATGATGGGCGTCACCAAATTGACCATTGGCGCCATGGGGAGCGGGTTGAACTTCGATCTATCCCAGTTGGGACTCCATGCAGACTCGACGCTGACGGACGCCTTGCAGGCGTTGTCGCGCAACGGCAAGCGAAAGCTGGTCATCGTGATTGACGAGGCCCAGCATGCGTTGACCACCGATCAGGGCATGGCCGCGCTGTTCTCGTTGAAAGCCGCGCGCGACAGCTTGAATACGGATGACGGTCTCCATGGGATGACACTGATTGCAACCGGATCAAACCGCGACAAGCTAGCCACCCTGGTGAACGGTCGTGAGCAAGCTTTTTACGGGGCTGACATGATCGACTTCCCGCAACTCGACGCCGAGTACGTGAAGTGGGTTATCGCGAAGGCCAAGCTCAACCTGGATGGCTCTAGGGCACTTGACGTTTTCTCGCGGCTCGGCTTCCGTCCCGAGTCGTTCTTGCGTGCGCTGTCGGCAACTCGCAGGCAGGTGGTCATCAAGCCCGGCACTGACGCAGACGCGCTCCTCCTGCAACAGGCCCAGGACAGCCTGCGCTCAGCGCGAGTCGACTTTCTCAATACGATCACCAGCCTACCTCCGCTACAGGCGGCGTTGCTCAGAGAGCTCGCATTGGATGCAAGCATCCCACCTGGGCAGACCCGCATCGGTGTCTTCTCGGCGGCGATGCGCGCGCGATTGCAGCAGCGCCTGAGGACGGAAGTGGCCGGTGGTGGCGAGGACATCGCGGTGGAGGCACCATCGATTCAAAATGCGATGGACAGTTTGCGAGAAAAGAACTTCCTGTGGCGCTCGCAGCGGGGCGCCTACTGGATCGAGGATGAGCAGTTCCTTGAGTGGCTGATTGCGTAGTACGCCAACACTACCTGCTCATTGCTGCATCATGCGCGGCCTTTGCCGCACGGAGCAGCGAGACATGCAGCGACCCCAGCTTCGGGCACTGTCCATACTTTGATCTTGGCGGAATACGAAAATAGCGGTCCAACCATGGCAGATCCAAAGTCACCTTGAAGTCAAATTTGGTGTCGAAAGCCAACCCAGCCAGATCAAAGGCGACCGGATGCACCGCCCGAAGAATGGCAAATTCACCGGCCTTGAGGTGGGTGACTCGCTTCGACGTGCCATAAACCACGCTAGCGATCACGCCATCGTCCCGTGTTTCCACCCTTACAACAAGTCCTGGTCTCGGCTTTGGCCCCGGCTCGATTCCAGGCAACTCGGGAAATAGGCACCAAACGAGGTCTCCAATGGTCGGTGGCCTCCATCCGCCGCTCACTTGAATAAATCCTCGGTATGCAGCACCTTACCCTTTGGCAGGTGGACTTGCGCGTCTTTGCGCAGCGCTGTCACTTGCCTTGGGGTCAGAGGACCCTCATCAGGCTGATAGGCCGGCAGATTGTCTTGCGCAAACTTCGACAGCGCAATGTGGATCACCTGCGTTTCAGTAATGTCCAACT
The DNA here is from genome assembly GCA_030685025.1 of Rhodoferax sp. Classification (GTDB taxonomy): domain Bacteria; phylum Pseudomonadota; class Gammaproteobacteria; order Burkholderiales; family Burkholderiaceae_C; genus Rhodoferax_D. Next base: position 580 of record JAUXWC010000125.1, on the reverse strand, counting down.
CGCCAGCCAGCGCCTTCACTGTGTTTCGGGTGACCCCGAAACAGGTGTCGCGCGCGCGAAATTTGACAAGCAATGAGTCTTGGGCAATGGCCATGGCTGCACTCCAATTGGTATATATAAAGTATATGTCACAGGTCGCTCGTCCGAGTTCCTTTTTTTGGGCCGTTTGGCCGTCGTCCCACCAGACGCGGTGAACGGCAGCACTCTGAAATAGACCTATTCGTTCAGCGTCTGAGTGACGGCCACTGCCTAGCGGCGTGCAAGACGCGAAGCACTCGCACCAGGTCACCAGCAAGGTCGTAAATCAGGATGTAATTTCGATGTACAACGAGCTCGCGCGTTCCTTGCAGTCGGCCAGGCCGACCAAGGCCCGGATGATCCACCAAGCGGGCGGCCTTCTCGGATAGCAGCTCATCGAGATCGACAGCGGCGCCCGGGTTGTCGGCTGCGATGTACTCGCGAATCGCTTGTCGGTCTTCTCGCGCCGGCTGCGTCCAAACCAATTTCACGAATTGGCGCCGCCCATCCTACGCCGTGTCTCGGCGCGCCAGGCTATTGCTTCCGCTTCGACCTGTTCGGC
>JAUXWC010000114.1 GCA_030685025.1 Rhodoferax sp. | reverse complement strand
GGTGGCGCGGTCTTCCATCAGGCCGATGTTGTGGATGTCGGGCACCTTGGAGCAGCCCACGCCCTGGTCGACCCAGCGCACCACGTAGCCCAGAATACCTTGGGCGTTGTTGTCCAGCTCTTGCTGCTTCTCGGCCTCGCTCCAGTTAGGCGCGGCGGCCACGGGGATGTGCAGCAGGCCGGTCAGCAGGGCGTTGTGCTCCTGCTGTTGGTTGCGCTTGGCGTGCACCGATTCCAACTCCTTTTGCACCTCGCTGACCAGCACCTGGTGGTAGTGCAGCGCGTGCAGGGTGGCGCCGGTGGGGCTGGGCACCCAGGCGGTGTTGGCACCAGCCTTGGGGTGGCCAATCTTTTGTTCCAGCATGGCGCGCATCAGATCGGGCATGGCCCACATGCCTTTGCCGATCTGGGCCTTGCCGCGCAGGCCGCAGCTCAGGCCCACCAGCACATTGTTCTTCTCGTAGGCCGCAATCCAGGTGCTGGCCTTCATCTCGCCCTTGCGGATCATCGCTCCAGCGTGCATGGCGGTGTGCATCTCGTCGCCGGTGCGGTCCAGGAAACCAGTGTTGATAAAGGCGACGCGGCTGGCCGCTGCGGCAATGCAGGCCTTGAGGTTGACGCTGGTGCGGCGCTCTTCGTCCATGATGCCGAGCTTGACGGTGCTGTCAGGCAAGCCCAGCATCTTTTCGACGCGGCCAAACAACTCGGCGGCAAAGGCCACTTCAGCGGGGCCGTGCATCTTGGGCTTGACGATGTAGACCGAACCCTTGCGTGAGTTGCGCACTTGGCCCTTGGCGGCGTCCTTCTTGCTGCGATTCAGGTCATGGAGCGCGATGGTGGTGGTGACCACCGCGTCCAGAATGCCCTCGGGGATTTCACGCGTGCTGCCATCGGCTGCGGTGTACAAAATGGCCGGGTTGGTCATCAGGTGGCCCACATTGCGCACGAACATCAGCGAGCGGCCATGCAGCGTGACCGACTTGCCTTTGCCCTTGGCGGCTTTGCCGCCAACTTCCGCGTTGGGTGGCGTATAGATGCGGTCCGGGTTCAGCCCACGGGTCAGCGTCTTGCCGCCCTTGTCAAAACTCTCGGTCAGTGTGCCTTGCAGAATGCCCAGCCAGTTGCGGTAGGCCAGCACCTTGTCGTCGGCGTCCACCACGGCCACCGAGTCTTCCAGGTCCAGGATGGTGGACAGCGCGGCTTCCATCACCAGGTCACACACGCCGGCCGGGTCGCTGGCGCCGATTGGCGTGGCGCGGTTGATCTGGATGTCCAGGTGCAGGCCGTTGTGCACCAGCAGCACCGCGGTGGGGTTCTTGTCGTCGCCCTGGTAACCCACCAACTGGCTGCCATGCTGCAGCTTGCTGGTTCCACCCTCGGCCAGGGACACCACCAGGTGGCCGTCCTTGATGCGGTAGCCGGTGGAGCCGACGTGCGAGCCCTTCTTCAACGGCGCCGTGCGGTCTAGCACATAGCGCGCGTACTCGATCACCTTGGCGCCGCGCTTGGGGTTGTAGCCACCCTTCTTGCCGGCCTTCTCGCAGCCCTTGGCTTCGCTGATCACGTCGGTGCCATACAGCGCGTCGTACAGGCTGCCCCAGCGCGCATTGGCGGCGTTGAGGGCGTAACGAGCGTTCGTGATGGGCACCACCAGTTGGGGGCCGGCCTGCTTGGACAGCTCGGCGTCGACATTGAAGGTGTTGATCTTGACCTTTTTCGGGTTCTCAACCAGGTAGCCGATCCGCTCCAGAAAGGCGCGGTACTGCGTCATATCAGTGGGCTTGGAAGGGTCCCCCGCAGTGATGGGCCCTGGGTGCGCCTTGTGCCAGGCGTCGATCTCGCTTTGCAGCCGGTCGCGCTCGGCCAGCAGCGCGATGTTCTTGGGCGCCAGGTCGGCCACGATGGCATCGAAGCCCCGCCAGAAGGTGGCACTGTCGACACCCGTGCCGGGCAGCACTTGCTTGTCGATGAATTGCTGCAAAACGGTGGCCACTTGCAAGCGGTGAACGGACGTGCGGTTGGTCATGATGGGGCCTCAAAAATGGATGGGTGAACGTGACAAAACGAAGAGACGGGAAGGTTGGGGTGATGGTGGCGTGTGCGCCGTCTAGGGAAAGAAGCCCAAGACATCGCGCAGACTGCTGCCGGTGCGGGTGGGTTGCGTGCCCAATTCTTCAAATGGCAACTGGTAGCGATTGACCCACAGCGTCTGGTAGCCGTACCAAGTGGCGGCGAGTGCGTCCCAACTGTTGCTGCTGACAAATGCGATGTGCCCGGCCGCGAGACCGGTCGCCTGCTCGCCCAAGGCATAGGCTTCGGGCGCGGTCTTGTACTTGCGAATACCGTGCACGCTGATGACGTGGTCCAGCAGACCTTCGAGGCCCGCGCTGCGCACCGAAATACCGAGCAGCTCGGGGTCACCGTTGCTCAGAATGCCGGTGACGATGCCCCGCTCCTTCAGCGCCTGCAACACCGCCTTGTTCTCGGGGAAAGCGGACAGATGCCGGTACTGGTTCATCAGCCGCTCGGCCTGAGCTTCAAATCCGCCGCCGAGCCAATCAGATTGGGCGGTGGGCACTATCTTTTTTATAGCATAAACGAGCGCCGCACGGGTCAGCTCCCAAAACGGTTGGTAGTGCGCGCCGTGGTTGCTGACACTCACCAGTCGTGTGTATTCGATTTGCTTGTCGCGCCACAACACGCTCAAAGCCTGGCCCTGGCCGGGGAACAACTGTTCGGCCAGCAGCCCCACGCTGTAGACGTCAAACAGCGTGCCATAGGCGTCGAATAACACTGCGCGCGGCGCCTCAACCGCAAGTTGTTTGGGTTTTTCCATGACCCCACTGTATTGGATACTCGGGCCGGAATTAATGACCTTGGAGCGGTTTGATTTGTGACTTCAGCAAACATAATCAACGCGACGCATCGACGGCGACAGCCTCGCCAGACTGCCGGGTGCCGGTGTCGAGGTCAGCTACCACCCGAGCTAATGCCCCACCCTAAACCGTGTTCCCCGAAAACTGAAGACTGAACTCTTGGGCTGGATTTCGTCCAGGTTCACTTCAGGCGCGGCAAGGCTGCCCTGGGGCAGCACCAGATTGTTGACCAGCAGTAGGCGTTGCCCCGGGTTTTCCGAATAGACAACCCCGGTGATCGACAAGGGCGGAATCAGACGACGGAGCTCTTGCGGCAGGTCGCCCAGCAACGGCACGGCGGCCGCGACGAGTTGGTCGGGCGATGCCTTCGCCACGGGTGGGCGCGCGGGCGCGGACGGCGATGAAGCGACCACGCGCGGCGTCGGCGCCACAGGCTGCGGCAAGATTGCAACCGCTGGCACAGGTGCTGGTGCTGGTGCTGGGTCACGCACAGGCGCGCGCCAGACCCACAGGCCAGCGGCAATGCCGCCTGACACCACGACGGCCATGGCGGCGGCAAGCAGCCAGCGTTGGCTTCGCGCGCTGGGGCGGGCGTCGGCAAGCGCAGTGCTGACCTGGCTCACGTGCAAGCCCGGCACAGCGCCACGGCCGCGTTCGGCCTCGGCCCGTTTGAGTGCATCGAGTATGTAGGACATAGGCTCACTTCGGCTCGGTTTGCAGACGCGGCTCGTCACTGCCAATGGCGCTGTCGATCTGCATCAGGGTCATGGGGCCGGGCCGCCCGTCGGGGTTCAGGCCCTGGGCGCGCTGGAAGGCGCGCACGCGGTCCCGCAGGGCTGCGTCCAGGCTTTGCGGGCCGCCGTCAGCGGCGGGCGCCGACATGCCGTCGAGCCGGCTCAGTTGCCGCGCCAGGCGCGCAATTACGGGACTGGTGCTGCCGTCCGGCAAGCGACCGCTATAGCCCGGCGGCACACGCCAGTAGGTGGAAAAGTCGCCGCGCCACAGACTACCCAACGCGACAAGACGAACAGTGTGCTGACTTGCCGCTACCTGCAGAGTAGCGGTCTGCTCGGTCAATCCCGTCAACAGTGCGTACACCGGCGGATCATTGCCTGCCTGAAGCATCAGGATGCCGGGGCGGCCAAGCCGGCGCAACTGGGGCACTGTGAGATTGCTGGCGCGGTAGCATTGCACTTGCTGCGCGGCGCCGGCCTGACAGGGGTCAACGTCGCTTGCCGGCAGCTTCCAGGCGGGAGCCAGTTCGCGCCAGGCCACGTTGATGTCGCGTGGCATCTGCGCGAGCAACGGTTCAATCGCGACCACTGGACTTTGGGCCATCAGCGCCGGCGACAACGATGACGACGCTGGGACGGAGTTCGTCGCCGCAGCGTGACGCACTGGCACCGCTGCCACCCGCAACGGCGCATGTTGTTGCTGCGTCGTCCACGCCAGGGCCCCGGCCAAGGCGGCACCCCCCAGTACGCCCAGGCCTCCCAGCGCGTAAGCAGTCGACGATACGCGAGCAACTGTCGGCGGCGCGCCGGCAGGCCCAAACACCTCGGCGGCGGCCTTGTCCACCACCGCGCGGTCCACGCCTTGACACCCCGTCGCCCAGGCCCCCAGCAAGGCACGGCCACACAGCAGATTGATGCGCCGTGGCACCCCGCGCGTGAGGCGGTAGATGCGTTGCAACGCCCCCCGGTCAAACGGCAGCGTGCCAATGTGGCCGGCTACCGCCAGCCGGTACTGGATGTACTGCGTGGTCTCGGGCTCGGTCAGCGCATCCAGGTGAAAACGCGCGATCACGCGCTGGGCAAGTTGCTCCAGTTCCGGGCGCGCCAGCATGGCGCGTAGCTCGGGTTGGCCAATCAGCACAATCTGCAACAGCTTGCGTTCGTTGGTTTCCAGGTTGGTCAGCAGGCGCAGTTGCTCCAGCACGTCGGGCGAGAGGTTCTGCGCCTCGTCGATGATCAATACGCTGCTTTCTCCGGCCGCGTGACTCCGCAGCAGAAACGTGTTGAGCGCATCGATGTAGTCCTTGACCGTGGGCAGACGCGACGCCGTATCGGCCACGGTGATGTGGAACTCTTCGCAAACCGACTGCAACAGCTCGGCAACCGTGAGCTTGGGGTTGAAGATGTAGGCCACATGGCAACCCGCTGGAATCTGCTCCAGGAAACAGCGACAGATGGTGGTCTTGCCAGTCCCGATGTCGCCCGTCAGCAGCACAAAACCACCGCCAGTGCCACCCGCCCGACCTCCTGATGCACCGCCCGACCCCGCCACGCCAAACAGCAGATGCGCCAACGCCTCGCGGTGGCGCTCGCTCATGAACAGGTAGCGCGGATCGGGTGCGATGGAAAACGGATCCTGCGTCAGGCCGAAGTGCTGAGAATACATAGGGTGCAAGCATACCGGGCCGGACAGGCCACGCCTTCACCGAGAACGCCGATTTCAAGGCAAACTTGCGGCATGAATCAAGCCACTCTCCCTCTGTCAGGCATCCGCGTCATCGAATTCAGCCACATGGTGATGGGGCCGACCTGCGGCATGGTGCTGGCGGACCTGGGGGCTGACGTGATCAAGGTCGAGCCCATTGCCGGCGACAGCACGCGCAATCTGCTGGGTGCCGGGGCGGGCTTCTTTGCCATGTTTAACCGCAACAAGCAGAGCATTGCCCTCAACTTGCAGTCAGCGCAGGGGTTGGAAGTGGCCCACAAGCTGATTGCCACGGCCGATGTGGTGAGCGAGAACTTCAAACCCGGCGCGATGCAAAAACTCGGGCTGGACTACGCCAGCCTGTCCCGCCTGAACGCGCGACTGGTGGTTGCCAGCCACAAGGGATTTCTGCCCGGCCCTTACGAGCATCGCACTGCGCTGGACGAGGTGGTGCAGATGATGGGCGGCCTGGCCTACATGACCGGGCGGCCGGGCGACCCGCTGCGCGCAGGCTCCAGCGTGAACGACATCATGGGCGGCATGTTTGGCGCCATTGGCGTGATGGCGGCGCTGACGCAGCGCGCGCAGACCGGCAAGGGGCAGGAAGTGCAGGCCGCGCTGTTCGAGAACAACGTGTTCCTGGTGGCGCAGCACATGATGCAGTACGCCGTCACCGGCCAGCCGGCGGCGCCGATGCCCACGCGCATTTCGCCCTGGGGCATTTACGACGTGTTCAGCGTGAAGGATGACGAACAGATCTTCCTGGCGGTGGTGAGTGACACGCAATGGACGATCTTCTGCCATGCCTTCGGTTTTGACGACTTCAAGGCCGACGAGCGGCTGCGCGGCAACAACGACCGGGTGCGCGCGCGCGCCTGGATGATGCCCCTGCTGCGCGAGCGCCTGAAGGCTTTCAGCGCGGCCGAACTGTCGGCGCGTTTCGAGTCGCTTGGCCTGCCGTTTGCGCCGATCACGCAGCCGCAGGAATTGTTTGACGACCCACACCTGAACCAGACCGGTGGCCTGGCCGCCATGACGCTGCCCGATGGCCGCGCGACCAAGGTGGCGCTGTTGCCTCTGGCGATGGACGGGCAGCGGTTGGGGCTTCGGCTGGACCCGCCGAAGCTGGGGGAGCACAGCGAAGCGTTGTTGCTGGCACTGGGTTATGGCGCTCAAGAGATAGCAGGGATGCGCGCGGCGGGGGTGGTGGCTGGCCCGACTTGAGCCGCTGCGCCCTCGTCAATGGACCACAAACACCAGCGCCGTGCGTGCCGGCACGGTGAAACCTCCGGTCGAGGGTTCGTAACGCGCTTGAGCCGCAACGCGCTTGTCGGCGACGCCCGGCGCGAGGTGGACCGGGTGCAACACGTAGCGCTTGCCTTGCTCAGGCGCGATCAATAGTTGGTGCGGCACTTTGTCCACATTGACCAGATAAAGCAATTCGGCGAACTTGGCACCGGCATAACCCCGGCCATCCAGGTGCGCGGCCAGCAGCACCGGGTTCTGCGTCGGGCCGGTGTTGTGGAAAGTCAGGCGCTGCGCGATATCCTGCGCACTGCGCAGCCGAAACAGCGTGCTGCTGGCGCGGATCTTCAGCAGGTCACGAAACTGGTCACGCGTCCAGGCGATCTCGCGCGGCGTGGGCTTGATCAGGGGGTTGGTCAGAATCGGCCGCATTAACGCCCAGTCCTTGCCATTGTCTTGTTCGAGCGGCAAGCCGGTGGCAAAGTAGTTGTCGGTGTAGGTCCAGTCCAGGCGGTTGAACCAGTCGCCCGAGTCAAAACTGTTGCGGTCCAGCGACTTGGAGCGCAGCGTATCGATGCCGGCGTGAAAGTAGGCCACGCCCTGGCTGAACATATTGATGGCGGCGCCCAGCATCTGCACCCGTGCGCGGTCCTCACGGCTGGTGGTCGCCGGCAGCTTGAAGGCGTTGATGTCGAACAGGGTCTGGTTGTCGTGGTTCTCCACGTAGTTGACAACCTCGGCGGGCTCGCGCACGTAGCCGGCGCTCTGGCCGTTGTAGTCGAGTTCGTGCAGACGCTTTCTGGTGCCGTCGTGCGTGGTCAGTGCGTAGTCACGGATCGAGCCGGCCAGCCCCACGCGCACCAGGTCGGCGGCGCGCGGCAGGTCGGCCGCGGGGCGCTTGCCGTCGGCCTGCGCATTGGGGTCATACACCAGTCCGTTGATGTAGCCCTGGGCCTGGATCAGCGCGGCGCCGTGGTCACTGGGGCCGCCGCCGCGCACCGCATCGCGCGCTCGGTCGCTGAAAGTGCCAATGCCGGTGCCGCCAAGCGACAACTGCGAGGCCTGCTCAAAACGCGCACCATCGGCCACTTCGCCAAAGTTCCAGCCCTCGCCGATCAGTTGAATCTCGCGTCCGGCCGCGCGGCGCAGGCCTGCCTTCAGGTCAAGCATGGCAGCCTTGGGTTGGTGGCCCATCAGGTCAAAGCGAAACGAGTCGATGGCGTAGTGCCTGGTCCACAGCAGGACAGAGTCGCTCATCAGCTTGGCCATCATCAGGTGTTCGGTGGCGGTGTTGTCGCAGCAGGTGGACTGCTCGACCTCGCCCTTGGCGTTCAACCGGTGGTAGTAGCCCGGCACGATGCGGTCCAGCACCGATTGCGGTTTCTGCCCGGAGGCCGAGGTGTGGTTGTAGACCACGTCCATGCCGACCCGCAAACCGGCTTGGTGCAGCGCCATCACCATCCGGCGCAACTCGCGCACTCGGGTGGCACCGTTGGCCGCGTTGCTGGCGTAGCTGCCCTCGGGCGCGTTGAAGTGCAATGGGTCGTAGCCCCAGTTGAAGCAGTCGCGCGCGGCGTGCGGCATCACTGCGGCCTGTTGGGTGGGCGCATCCGGGCCACCTTCAATGGAGGGCGAGACACAGCCTGCTTCGGGTATCGAGGCCAGGTCGAACACCGGCAACAGGTGCACGTCCGTCAAGCCGGCTTTGGCCAGCGCCCGCAGGTGGCGCATGCCGTTCGACCGCGCTTGGGCAAAGGCCAGGTACTTGCCGCGATGGACGGAAGGGACGCTGGCGTCGTTGATGGAGAAGTCGCGCACATGCAACTCGTAAATCACCATGTCGGTTTGCGACGCCAGTGGTTTGGGCCGCACCGCGTGGTCCCAGCCAGCGGGCTTGAGTGCCCTGTCGTCCAGGTCGGCCACCAGGCTGCGCCGTGAATCGGTGGTGAGGCTCACCGAATACGGGTCGGTGACGCGGTTGCGCACCAGCCCCACACCGGGCACAAACACGTCAACCAGGTAGGTGTAGTACTGGCCGGTAAACCGGCCAGCCGCATCAAGCGACCAGATCCCGGTGCGCTGATCCCGGCGCATCGGGGTCATCGCGAGCGCCGGGCTGGTGCCACTGGCGTAGCGGCAGACCGCAACCGCCTGGGCGGTCGGCGCCCACAGCGTGAAGCGGGTCTCGCTGGCCGTCACCGCCACACCCAGATCACTGTCCCTGGCGGCCTGGCCAAACAGCGCATCCAGCGCCCCAGCCGCCTGCAGGTGTGTGGCCTGCACAACGCGCCCCTGCTCATCCTCCTGCACCAGCACCAGTTGACCGGTGTGCAGCGTAGTCATGCTGGCCCACTCAGCGGGCGCCAAGGTCAGACGCACGCCCTGGCCCACGTGTTTGAACCGCGCGCTGACCTCCAGCCCTAAGTCGCCTGTTGCCACGGCCAACAGCAGCGCACCATCGGCGCCAAGCACCGGCGCGCCTGCGGCCGCCGCCACCTGCCCGGCCTGCGAGTGGTACAGCTTGAATCGTCCCGCCGACGACACGCCTGGCCATTGCACGACATCGCCCGTGAGCCAGTAGGCACTGGCCGGCAACCCAGGGTTGGACGGCAGCGCATGCACAACCGTGGCAGACGTGTTGGCGTCGCAGGCCGCGCGGGGCATGGACGCGGCGGCCGCCGGCCAACTCAGGAGCCCAGCCAGTGCCAGCCCGACGCCAGCCAGGCGCCCAAACCAGGCCGTAGCTGCTACCCCGGACGGTCGATATTTCATGGTCGTGGCTCCTCTTGTCATTGTTGCGCATGTAACGTAGTATTGCTACATTCAATGACGCAATAGAGACTAATCATAGCTAGAATTAACCCATTCTCATCTGCTGCTCTGTTAAAAGATGGTATTTTGACTACATATTCACCATGACATTGCTCCATCGATTGCTGGCCCTGGTGCTGCTCGCCAGCAACCTCGCCGCGCACAGCCAGCCGTCCAGCGCGCCGGCGCCCAGCCTTGAGCGCGTGGAGCCGCCCACCTGGTGGGTTGGCATGCAGCGCACAGCGCTGCAACTGATGGTGCACGGCCAGCGCATCGCCGACCTGCGCCCTGAACTCAGCCACCCCGGGGTGACGCTTCGGGAGGTGACCCGGGTCGAGAATGGCAACTACCTGTTTCTCAATCTGGACATCGCCCCGGACACTCCGGTCGGCGCGTTCGAGATCCGGTTTCGGGGTGGGCAAGGCGTGGTGCTGCGCCACCACTACACGCTGCACGCGCGCGAGGCGCGGTCGGCCCAGCGCCAGGGCTTTGGCCCCAAAGACGTGATCTACCTGTTGGTGCCGGATCGTTTTGCCAACGGCGCTGCCAGCAATGACACCGTCGCGACCCTCAGCGAGGCTACGAATCGCTCCGACCCGGGCGGCCGCCATGGCGGCGACCTACAGGGCATCGCCCAGCACCTGGACTACATCGCCGGCATGGGTTTCACGCAGATCTGGCCGACGCCGCTGACCGAGAACAACCAGCCCAAGCACTCTTACCACGGCTACGCCAGCACCGATCTGTATCAAATCGATGCCCGCTTTGGCAGCAACGAGGACTACCGCGCGCTGGTGGCAGCGGCCAGGTCCAAGGGCATCGGATTCATTGCGGACATCGTGCTCAACCACATCGGCAGCAGCCACTGGTGGATGCGCGATTTGCCGGCGCGCGACTGGCTCAACCAGTGGGAGCGCTTCACCGAAACCAACCATAAGCGCAGCACGCTGCTCGACCCGAATGCCGCCCCCAGCGACCGCAAGGGCTTCACCGACGGCTGGTTCGTAAATACCATGCCCGACCTGAACCAGCGCAACCCTTTGCTGGCCGAGTACCTGATCCAGAACAGCATCTGGTGGGTGGAGTACGCCGGCCTGTCCGGCATCCGGGAGGACACTTTTTCGTACTCCGACAAGGGGTTTCTGGCCAACTGGGCGGGTCGGCTGCTGCAGGAGTATTCGCAGCTCACGATGGTGGGCGAAGAATGGACCAGCAGTCCGGCCCTGATCGCCTACTGGCAACGCGGCAAGCGCAACGATGACGGCTTTGTGCCAAACATGCCCAGCATGATGGATTTCCCCTTCTACGAGGCACTGCACCACGCGCTGCTGGCGCCGGAGGACCATGCCTCGGGCCTGGGCAAACTGTACGAAGTCGTGGCGCACGATTTTCTCTACCCGGACCCGGCCAGGCTGGTGATCTTCGAGGGCAACCACGACACCAGCCGCCTGTTCTCGGCCTTGAACGAAGACCTGGCACTGACCCGCATGGCCATGGTCTACCTCGCCACCATGCGAGGCATCCCCCAGTTCTTCTATGGCACCGAGGTGCTGATGACCAGCCCCAAGCAACGCGACGACGGCCTGGTGCGTGCCGATTTCCCCGGTGGCTGGCCGGGCGATCGGGTCAACGCGGTGACCGGCCAGGGCCTGACGGGCGCACAACGCGAGACCCAGCAGTTCTTGCGCCAACTGTTGAACTGGCGCAAAGGTGCACCGGCGGTGCACCACGGCAAACTGATGCATTACACGCCGCAGCAAGGCACCTATGTTTACTTCCGCTACAACGATTCAGGCAAGGTGATGGTGGTGCTGAACAAGAACGCCACCGACACCACCCTCGACACCCGTCGTTTTGTCGAGATGCTGGGGCCGAAGTCCTGGGGCCGGGATGTCATCAAACAGACGCGTTACGAACTGGGCCAATCCTTGTTGGTGCCGGCACGCACAGCCCTGGTTCTGGAAATTGGCCAGTGAGCCGACGCCCAGCGTCACGCCGCAAACGAATGGTGCTGCTCGCGCCAGACGCTGATCATCGCGCCGTACTCACCCAGAACGCGTGCAACACCGGTGCTGTCAGAGATCGTCAGTGTTGCGCTGAGCCGCGCCAACTTGGAACGCTCGGTGCGCAGGCTGGCCAGCAGCTCAATGTCGGGACTTGGCGCGTTGCACTCATCCGCAATCATGCTGTGGTGAATGTCGAACCAGTAGGCGAGGCAGTCCTGGGCCGCCTCGAAGGCGGAAATCTCTTGGGGTGTCGATCGCATCGCCGGTAAGCCTTTTACTTCTAGTCTCAGGGGCCAGCGCCCCTTCCAATCGTCACCATGGTACTCGGAGATCGCGGTCCCGTGGCCGGGAGTTGGTTACAAAAAGTATCCAGTTTCTTCGCGAACCGGACGCTTTTGCTACCCGCTCTGTCGGCCCCGGCCACCCGTCTTGCGTTACATAGCAAGCACCCTACGGAGAAACGCCCATGAAGCGCCTCGTCGCCCTTGTTCTCGCCGCCAGCACGGCCCTGCCATTGTTCGCCCAAACCAACGTGGGCGTCAGCGTGCGAATCAACCAACCCGGCGTCTATGGTCGGGTCGACTTTGGCAACGTGCCGCCGCCTCCGGTGGTGTTCGCGCAACCGATTCTGATCGCGCCGCCACGCGTCGTGGTGCCGCAAGCACCCATGTACCTGTATGTGCCGCCGGGTCACCAGAAGCACTGGGCCAAGCACTGCCGTCGCTACAACGCGTGCGCTCAGCCGGTGTACTTCGTGCAGGAGACCTGGCTGCGCGAACGGTATGAGTCGCATCACCACGACCGGAAATGGCACCACCGCGGGCATGGCCGGAATTGATCAGTTGAAATTTGATCACGGGTAATAGCGGCTGCGCATGCGGGCGCAATAGGCTTCCAGTTTGGGGTACTGTAGAGCGTGCTGTTTCAGGACCGACTCCACGGGAGCCCACAACAGGTTGGCCACGAAGGCGTAAACGGTGGCGTCGAGCGCGCAGGGCTGTTCCCCCATGAAGTAGGGCTTTTCGCCAAGGTAATCCGCCAGCGCCGTGATGTCACGTTGTCCAATCGCGTGGATCTCGTTCTCTGAGTGGCGGCCCATGCCGTGGCCATGTAGTTCCTTGACCAATCCTCGACGCGCCAGCGTCGGGACCACCCACTTCAACGGCACCGGCAGCGCGGCGAAGAAGGCCGCCTTGGTCTTTACCCATCCCTGCGGCTCGATCCAGCGGGTGTGCACCACCGCCCAGTAAAGGTTTTCCTCGATCAGACGCTGAAACGCCAACGCCACGGCGCGCTGCTCGGTGCTGAGCCAGCCGTCCAAGGGGTCCCCATAGGTCGCCTTGAGATGGTCGATGATGAAAGTTGTGTCGGCCACGATCTTGCCGCCATCGTCGATGTACGGCATCTTGCCCTTGGGCGCCTTGCCCAGGGCGGAGAGGCTCGCTGCGGGGATCTCGAACGGCAACTGCGCCATGCGCAGATAGGTTTCGAGCTTCATGCAAAAGGGGCTGGCGTTGGGCAGGCCAAACGCGGGGTCGAACTGATAGAGCTTGATCATGGGAACCTTTCAATGGGACGGGTCATCACTACACGGAGCCAATTGGCGTGCGGCCCGCGCTTGTCCGGTTGTCACACCATCGGGTGAGAATTCCAACTTGCTGGCCGAATTCGTGAAAAAGCTGGCACCTTGGCCATCGAGTGGCGGCGAACGTCGGGTTTGCGACCCACTCTCCGCCTGGATGAAGGCGTCTGTTTCGCCGGGTGTGCTAACCGGCTACCTTCATGCGGCAGGCCGGACGAGCTGCTCGGCGTGTTGACGAATACGTTGCCTGGCCTCATCCCACTGAATCGTCGTCGCTTGGCCAGCATCCAAGTCATCCAGACGCTTGCTCAATTCCTCCTCGTGCCACGCCGGAACCGTGTTTGCAAACGTCTGATCACGACGCAAAGAATCCCACAGTGCCTCCATGGCTTGCAGGCGATCAGCCAAAGGCAAGGCAATAAGTTCAGCGGTTTGCATGGGGGCTCCAGTGACGGGCGGTGGCAGACAAGACGGTGAAATTGCATGGTAGCAAACATCCGCCGATTGCGACCTGCCTCACGGTAGAGCGCACCCGGAGATGCACTCTTGGGGCTGGCGCAAGACAAGCGTGCCGGCCAACAGGAGACATTGACCTCCGCCACCGATTGACGCGTGCCCCCGTACCGCAGTCCGCTGGCGGCGTGTGGCTCGACCAAGTCGATTGAGGATTGGGGTCAATTGCGATAAACTGTACGGACTGTACAAACACCGAAAACCAACATGACCCGCAACACCACCTACGGACTGGAACAGGCCCGCATCCACCTGCCTTTGATCATTGCCCAAGCGCATACCGGGGTCACCAGCGTCATCACGCGCCACGGCAAACCCTATGCCGCCGTGGTGTCGATCAAAGACATGGAGAAAACCAAAACCACGCTGGCGGCAACGCCCGGCGTGTTGGCCTTGCGCGGCATGGGCAAGGGGCTGTGGGGACGGTTGTCCGGAGCAACAGTGGCCGAATTGCGTGATGAATGGGACCGCGTGTGACCACGCAAAGAAAGGCAAAGAGCACGCAGGCCAAGCTGTGGGGCAACTTGGCGCATGGCGCGACAGTGGTGGTGGACACGGCACCCATCATCTATGTGCTCGAAGGCAACCCACAGTTTTGCGATCAGTTCACCGGTCTGTTTGAAGCAGCGCAAGCAGGACATTTGAACATTGCCATCTCCACCATCACGCTGGCGGAAGTGCTGACCGGCCCATACAAGGCGGGTCAAACCGCCTTGGCCAAGCGTTTCGAGAACGCCTTGTCGCGCTACACCTTGCTTGCCGTGACGCCATCGGTCGCGGTGCTGGCGGCGCAACTTCGCGCGCAGTATCACTTGCGCTTGCCCGACGCGATTCAACTGGCGACGGCGCTGGACAGCGGTGCCACAGCCTTTGTGACACATGACCGCGACTT
>JAUXWC010000033.1 GCA_030685025.1 Rhodoferax sp. | reverse complement strand
TAGCCGTGTTCAAGCAGCCGCGCGAACTTTTGCGGAGTCGCGTGCCAGGGCTTCTCGCGTGGCCGTCTGGCGGTACCAGACGGTGATGGCCGAGCTGGTGAGCACGATGAACAGACTGTAGAGCATCGGGATCAGCAGCACGTGTTGCTGCATTTCTCCGGTGAAGGTGAGCGTGACAATCAGCACCGCCAGCGGGCCGTTCTGGATGCCGGTCTCCAGGCTGATGGTGCGCGAGCGGTTGGTATCTTGTCTGAGCGCGCGGCTGAGCCAGTAGCCCAGCAGCATACCGATAAGCCCCAGCCCGATGGCGGCAAAGAACACCGGCCAGGGAGTGGACAGCAGCAATTGGTAGTTGCGTGGCACCCAGGATGAGATCAGGAACAGGATCACGAACACGCCCAGCACGGAACCGATCAACTCGACCGTGGCCCCGATGTTGGGGTTGAACTTGCGCAGAATCATGCCAAGGACGGTGGGAACAATCAGCACCATGAGCACTTGCGCCACGTTGCTGGCGGGCACCGCAAACTCACCGCTGATACCGGCCTTGCCGCTGTAAAAGGCGATCAGCGCGGGCACCAGGATGATCGCCACCAAGGTGGACACGCAGGTCATCATGATGGACAGCGCGAGCGCACCCTTGCTGAAGTAGGTGAAGATGTTGGACGTGGTGCCGCCGGGCATGCAAGCGATGAGGATCAAGCCCACCGCGAGGGCCGGTGAAAGGCCCAGCGTCACGGCCAGCGTGAAGCCCAGCAGCGGCATGATGCCGTACTGGCACAGCAGCCCCACGAGCACGCCCTTGGGTTTGCGAAAGGCGATCAGGAAGTCACGAAAAGTCAGACTCGCGCCCATTCCCAGCATGATGACCATCATCATCACGCCCAGCAGCTTGGTTTCCAAAGGGGTCAACATGGGTGTGCTCCGGTTACGTGGCGGCGAATTCGGTTTTGACTTCGGCCTTCAGATCCTTGCGCAGGATCTTGCCGATGGGGGATTTGGGCAGTTCATCGCGAAAGACAATGGACTTTGGTATCTTGTAATCGGCCAGCAGGGTTTTGCAATGGGCAATCACGGCTTCGCGGCTCAGCTCACCCTCGAACTCGGGATTTCGCACCACGTAGGCGCGCACCGCTTCGCCGGTGTTGCGGTCAGGAACACCAACGACCGCAGCCTCCAGGACGGCGTCCATCTTTGCGAGTGCGTCCTCGATCTCATTGGGGTAGACGTTGAAGCCGGAGACCAGCACCAGGTCTTTTTTACGGTCAACGATGCGGAAATAGCCGTCGCTGTCCATCACTGCCACGTCGCCCGTGTAGAGCCAGCCGTCTCGCAGTACGGCGGCCGTTTCGTCCGGGCGATTCCAGTAGCCCAGCATGTTTTGCGCTCCGCGCACGATCAGTTCGCCAGGTTCGCCCTGGGCCACGGGAGCACCGTCATCCGTGACCAGCCGAACGCTGGTGCCTGGCACGGGTAGACCTATGCTGTCGGGTTTGGCCACCCCATGCATCGGGTTGAAGGTCACTACTGGAGAACACTCGGTCAGTCCAAAACCCTCGGCAACGCGAGTGCCGGTGATGGCGAGCCAGCGCGCCGCGACGGCGCTGTGCAGCGCCGTTCCGCCCGCAATGGCGGCCTTGAGGTGTTTGGGTGGAAAGGCCGAGAACCACTCCTCGTTCATCAGGCCGTTGAACAGGGTGTTGACGCCCGTGATCCAGGTGATGGGATAGTTCTCGATGGCGCGCTGCAGGTTTTGCACCGGCCGTGGACTGGGGATAAGAATGTTGCGCGCGCCGATGTCGAGGAAGGTCAGCAAATTGGCGGTGAACGCGAAGATGTGATACAGAGGCAATGCGGTCAGCACGCACTCGCCCTGGCCCATGTGCGAACGCCCCATGGCCAGCACCTGGTTGATGTTGGTCAGCAAATTGGCGTGGCTTAGCATCGCCCCCTTGCTGACACCGGTGGTGCCACCGGTGTACTGCAGCGCCGCGACCTCGCCCACGGCAACGCTCTGCCACCATTGCTTGACCTGCGCCGCATCGGCGCGGGAGCGCCCGGTGGCAAGCGCCGCGGCCAGACGAACCACCGGCACGGCCAGCGGGGGAATGGGCGGCAACACCTTGTTCCAGACCTTCTGCACACCGCGCACCACCAGTCGGGGGATGGCGGGGAACATGTCGGACACGCCCGCCAGGATCACGTGCTTGATGCCGGTGTTCGGGACGACCGAGGCCAGCTTGTCGGCGAACATGTCCACAAGCACCAGGGCCTTGGCTCCTGAATCGTTGAACTGGTGACTCATTTCGTGCGGCGTGTACAGCGGGTTGGTGTTGACCAGCACGCAGCCGGCCTTGAACACGCCAAAAGCCACGATGGGGTAGGCCAGGCAGTTGGGAAGTTGCACTGCGACGCGGTCGCCTGCCTCCAGAGCACAGACGTTACGAAGATAACTGGCAAAAGCATCCGACATCTCGTCAACCTGGCCGTAGCTCAGGGAGCCATTCATGCCATTGGGGACCACGCAGGTAAACGCCGTGCGCTTGGCAAAACGTTCGCAGGCTGCATGAACGAAGTGCGCCAGGTTCAGATAGCGAACCTCGGGAAGAACGGGGTCGATGGCAGTGCCGTAGGCGGCTTCCCAGGGCTTTGCTTCGTAAACCAGGAGTTCATCGTTCATGCGGCACCGTTGGAGTTCAAGAGTGCTCCGATTGTGCGGTAGCAAGTGTGGATTGCACCTGATGGAAACCCTGTGCACGGCTGACTGACCACGCTCAAAATTCGGTTATGGTCACTCGATGGCCAAGCCCGTTTCGCCCCCCTCAACATCGCGCTTTGACACGCTCGATGCCCTGCGCGGCGGGGCAATGGTCTGGATGACGGTGTTTCACTTTTGTTTTGACCTCAACCACTTCGGCTACCTGAGGCAGAACTTTTACCAGGACCCGTTCTGGACCTGGCAGCGCACTGCCATCGTGAGCCTGTTCCTGCTGTGCGCCGGTATGGGCCAGGCGGTCGCGCTGACGCAGCAACAGAGCTGGTCACGCTTCTGGCGGCGCTGGGCGCAGATAGCAGGGTGTGCCGTGCTGGTCAGCGCCGGCTCGTACTGGATGTACCCCAACAGCTTCATTTACTTTGGCGTGTTGCATGGCTTGGCCTTGATGCTGTTGATCGCACGCTTGTCCGCCCGGTGGGGTCGCTGGCTGTGGCCCTTGGGTGCGTTGGCGATGGCGGCACCGTGGGTGGCGCTGCAAACTCTGGACGCGATGGGTGTGGCGGAGTTGCTCAACCAAAAGAGCTTGAACTGGCTGGGGCTCATTACCCGCCGCCCGGTGACCGAGGATTATGTGCCGGTGCTGCCCTGGCTCGGTGTGATGTGGTGGGGCATGGCTGCGGGCACGGCCTTGCTGCGGACGAAACCGTTCGTTTTGACCCGCGCCGTGGGCCGGATCGGGCGTGGGCTGGCTTGGCTGGGGCGTTGGAGCCTGTCGTATTACATGCTGCATCAGCCGGTGATGCTGGGGCTGCTGGCGGTGTTCGGCGCGGTGGTGCGCTAGCGGGCGACAGGTCTTGGATTGCTATATATTCGAGTGTGCTTATATATTCCCCTGGGCTTTCACCATGACGACCTTTTCGACGACTTCCCCTTCAACCCCGGATAGTGGGTTCAGTCTCTCGCGCCGCAAACTCTCGCTGATGGTGCTTGGACTGGGGCTCAGTGCGGCCGCATGTGGCCAGTCCAGTATTGACGCAAATTCAGTGTCGCTGGAAGTAGCCCGGGCCGACCACGAAGCGGGCCGGGTTGTGCTGATCGATATCCGAGAGCCTGCTGAGCACGCGACAGGGGTGGCCGCCGGGGCCAGGCTACTGCCGATGCGCCAATTGGGCTCACGGCTGACCGAAATCCCGACCGATCCGAGCCGCCCGGTGTTCTTGATCTGCAATACCCAAAACCGCTCCAGCGCGACCCTGCGGGCCTTGCGCGAGCGGGGTTATGGGCATGTGCGGTATGTCCAGGGTGGCATGAGCGAATGGGCTCGCCGCGGCTGGCCCATGATCAAGCCGAAAATCTGAAACCTTGCGGGACAGACCGCAGCCACGCGCAGCGGGCCAGCTCTGCCCTCAACTGATCACGGGTGTTGCCGATTTTCTTGGAAAAGCCAAGAATCAAAATGCCTGATAAGATAGTAACTAATTACTACCTTATTACCTACTTGGAGCTGAGCTTTGGAAATTTCCAGAAAAAATCTACCTGCCGACGAGCGACGGACGGTAACGGTTGAAGCCGTCATTGCGCTGGCGGGTTCGCAAAACCCCAGCGACATCACAACGGCCGCCATCGCCAAGCACATGAACCTGACGCAGGGTGCGCTGTTCCGGCACTTCCCCAGCAAAGACGCCATTTGGCAGTCGGTCATGGAATGGGTGGCCGATCATCTGCTGGCACGCATCGACAGCGCGGCAGAAGGCATCGATTCGCCCTTGGCGGCGATGCAAGCCATGTTCATGAGCCACATCGACTTCGTGATTGAGCACCCCGGCGTGCCTCGGATGATGTTTGGTCAGTTGCAAAGCACCGAGCCCACGGCGCCCAAACGCATGGCGCAGACACTCATCCAGCGCTATGCCGAGCGCCTGAGGACTCGAATCGAGCAGGGTAAGGCCCTTGGCGAGATCGCACCCGAAGTCGACACGCAGGCCGCCGCAACGCTGTTTGTCGGCACCATCCAGGGCCTGGTGATGCAGTCGATGTTGCGGGGCGATATTCAGGGCATTCGCAGCGATGCGCCGGGCGTGTACGCCATTTACCAACGTGGTCTGAGGAGCAAACAATGAGAACTTTTCTATCAACCCGTGGCAGAACCTTGGCCCTTGCCAGTGTTCTGATTCTGTTGGCGGCCTTGTTGGGCTATGTTGCCCTGCGCGCCGGGCCGCTGGCACCGGTGCCGGTTACCTTGGTCACCGTGGATAGCCAGCCCATCAAGCCAGCCTTGTTCGGCATTGGTACCGTGGAGGCGCGTTTCACCCACAAGATCGGGCCGACGTTTGCCGGACGAATCAAGCGCGTCGAGGTTCAGCCCGGCGATCATGTCACCAAGGGCCAATTGCTTGGCGAGATGGACCCTGTCGATCTGGACGACAAGATCGGCGCACAAGAGGCGACCATCAAACGCGCCGAAGCCAGCGCCCTGGCGGTGGACGCGCAAGTCCAGGAGGTCAGTGCTCGCAAGGCTTTTGCCGAAGTCCAGGCCAAGCGCTACGAGCAATTGTTGAGCGCCCGTTCGGTCAGCGAAGAGGGTGCGCAGGCGAAGCGGCAAGAACTTCAAATCGCTCAGGCATCCCTGTCGGCGGTCCGGGCCAACCTCGATGCATCGCGCCAGGAACTCATCCGAGCGCGTGCTGACCGAGACGGCCTGATGCGTCAGCGCGCCAATCTGCGCTTGGTGTCACCAGTCGATGGCCTGGTGACCCGCCGTGATGTCGACCCCGGTACCACCGCCGTGGCCGGTCAGGCGGTGGTGGAGGTGGTGGAACCCGCCAGCATCTGGATCAGCGTGCGCTTCGATCAGCAACGGGCGAATGGCTTGACTGCCCGGTTGCCAGCGCAAATCGTGCTGCGCTCCCGTGCGGGTGAGTTGCTCGCCGGTCGGGTCTCGCGCATTGAACCGCATGCCGACGCCGTCACCGAAGAGATTCGGGCCAAGGTCGAGTTCACGCAAGCCCCAAAAACGCCGCCCCCGATTGGTGAACTGGCCGAAGTCACGGTCGCGCTGGCGGCACAAAAGGCGATGCCGGTCGTACCCAATGCCAGCGTGCAACGCGTCGATGGCCGTCTCGGTGTCTGGCTCGTCGAGGACGGCAGCTTGCGCTTTGCACCGGTCAAGACCGGTGCCTCCGACCTCGAAGGACGGGTACAGATTCTTCAGGGTCTGAGCGGTGGTGAACGCGTCGTGGTTTACAGCCAGAAGGCGCTGGCGGCGAGCACCCGCATCAAGGTGGTGGCACGCATCGTGGGCAAGGCGTCATGATCAGCCTGGCCGGACGCGACATTCTGCATGCCTGGGGCAAGTTCGTGTTCACCGGCGTCGGACTCGGGCTGTTGATTGGCGTGACCCTCACCATGGCCGGCGTCTATCGCGGCATGGTGGACGATGCCAATGTGCTGCTGGACAACAGTGGGGCCGATATGTGGGTGGTGCAAAAGGACACGCAAGGCCCCTACGCCGAATCGTCGAGCATCACCGACGACACCTACCGCAGCATGCTGGGCATGCCGGGCGTGGCCCGCGTCGCCAATATCACGTACCTCACCATGCAGGTGAGCCAGCTCGGGGACGGCAAGGCGCGCGATGTGCGGGCCATGGTGGTGGGTATCACGCCCGACGGTGCGGGTCATCCAGGGCAGCCCGGCTACCTGGTGGACGGGCGCCACCTCACGCGGGGTCACTACGAGGCGGTGGCCGATATGGCCACCGGCTTCGCGTTGGGTGAGCGCATCCGTATCCGGCGCAATGAGTACACCGTCGTGGGGTTGACGCGCCGCATGGTGTCCTCGGGCGGTGATCCGATGGTGTTCATCCCACTGAAAGACGCGCAGGAAGCCCAGTTCCTCAAAGACAACGATGCGATTCATGCCCAGCGCGCCCGCACCGCGCAGAGCCCCGCTCTCAACCGACCCGGCGTGCCCGGTCTGCTTGATGCGGTCATTGCTTCGCAAAGTACCAACACGTCCGTCAACGCAGTACTGGTGCAGATCGAACTCGGTGCCGATCCAGATGCCGTAGCCGAGCCGATCCGGCGCTGGAAACACTTGAGCGTGTACACCCGGGCGCAGATGCAGGGCATTCTGATCGAGAAGTTGATTGCCACAGCGGCCAAGCAGATCGCCATGTTCCTGGTGATCCTGGCCATCGTCAGCGCCGCCATTGTGGCCTTCATCATTTACACACTCACGATGGGCAAGATCCGCGAGATTGCGGTGCTCAAGCTCATCGGCACCACCAACCGAACCATCGCCGGGATGATTCTTCAGCAATCGGTGGCCCTGGGGTTGATCGGCTTTGTGGTCGGCAAAGTCTCGGCCACGTTTTGGGCTCCGTTCTTTCCGAAATACGTGCTACTGGAATCCGGTGACGCCATTCGCGGATTCGTGGCGGTGGTGGTGATTTGCGTACTGGCCAGCGTGCTGGCGATTCGCGCCGCACTCAAAGTTGACCCGGCGGAGGCTATCGGTGGATAAGCAAGCAACACACTCTTCCGAGCGCGGTATTCGCATCGAAGGGCTCAAAAAACGCTACGGCCAGGGCGACACCGCAGTGGACGCGCTCAAGGACGTGAACATGGTCGTCGCGCCAGGTGAAGTCGTCGGTCTGATCGGACCCTCTGGTTCCGGCAAGAGCACCCTGCTGAAATGCCTGGGGGCGGTGATAGAACCCACGGCCGGGCGCATGACTTTGGGCCAGGACGTGATCTACGACCATGGATGGAAAATTCCGGACCTGCGCGCCTTGCGGCGCGACAAGATTGGTTTTGTGTTCCAGGCCCCTTACCTGATTCCGTTTCTGGACGTGACCGACAACGTCGCCCTGCTGCCGATGCTGGCAGGCGTTCCCAACGGCGAGTCGCGCAAGCGGGCCTTGGCATTGTTGAAAGCGCTCGATGTGGAGCACCGGGCCAAAGCCATGCCCTCGCAACTCTCTGGCGGTGAACAGCAACGGGTGTCGATTGCCCGGGGTCTGGTCAATCGCCCGCCCGTCATTCTGGCCGACGAACCTACCGCGCCGCTGGACAGCGAGCGCGCGCTGGCGGTGATCCGCATCCTCAACCAGATGGCCCGGCAGTTTGATACCGCGATCATCGTCGTCACCCACGACGAAAAGATCATCCCCACCTTCAAACGGATTTACCACATTCGCGATGGTGTCACGCATGAAGAGGCCGGCGAAGGCCGTGGCATCGACTGATGGCTATTTTCACTTTCCATTCAATCACCTGGAGCACTTGATGAACACAAAACCTACTCGCTACCACCCCGCCCTGGTGGGTCTGCATTGGCTGCTTGCGGCGCTGATCACGCTCGCATTGACCATGGGCACACTCGTGCTGAAAGAAATGCCCAATACCTCGCCAGACAAAATCGGCTCGCTGCGGGGGCACATGATTCTTGGCCTGGTCATTGGCGCCCTGATGCTGGTGCGGTTGGTGGCACGGTTGCGCACCCAGCGCCCAAGCGTCGCATCGACAGGCAACCCACTGTTGGACCAATTGGGCAAGAGCGCGCATGCTGGCCTTTATCTGCTGGTCTTTGCCATGGCCGCCAGCGGCTTGGCCACCGCGGTGCAGGCCGGATTGCCCGAGATCGTTTTCGGCGGCAGTGCCGGCGCGTTGCCGCAGAGCTTTGCGGCCTATACGCCGCGTGTGGTCCATGGCTGGATTGCCAAGGCGTTGATGGCACTCATCGGCCTGCACCTGATGGGCGTGATTTTTCACCAATTCGGGCTCAAGGATCGTCTTCTGTCGCGCATGTGGTTTGGCAAGCGGTAACAATTTCGGAAGGCGTCAGCGATGAAACTTACTTTCCTGGGTGCGGCCCGCGAAGTCACGGGGTCGTGCTACCTCATCGAGACGGATCGGTGCCGTTTTCTGGTCGATTGCGGCATGGTGCAGGGCGGACGGGATGCACCAGCGCGAAACCACAAACCGTTTGATTTTGACCCGCGCGCCATCGACTTTGTCCTGCTGACCCATGCCCACATTGACCACAGCGGCTTGCTGCCAAAACTCGCGCTGAGTGGGTTCACCGGCCCGGTTTACACCACCAGCGCCACGGCCGACCTGCTGGCGATCATGTTGCCTGACAGCGGCCATATTCAGGAGATGGAGGCGGAACGGGCGCAGCGCCGGCGGCGTCCAGATGCACTGCCGCCCATTTACACCGTGACGGATGCGAAAAACTGCCTCGACCAAATTCAGCCCATCGCTTACGACGAGCGCTTCGCACCGCACGCATCGGTTTCTTGCTGCTTTCGCGATGCCGGTCATATCCTGGGCTCCGCCATCATCGAAATATGGGTGACAGAAGGCGCCATCACCCGCAAGCTCGTGGCGTCGGGCGACCTGGGGCAGCCTGGGCGTCCGATCCTCAAAGACCCGACGCTGATCGAAGAAGCCGATGTACTGCTGATCGAATCCACCTACGGCGACCGCAACCACAAGGATCTGCCCAGCACGCTGGAGGAACTGGCGCAGATCGTCGAGCACACCTTGCACCAGCGCAAGGGCAACGTGATTGTCCCGGCCTTTGCGGTCGGTCGCACCCAGGAGCTGATTTATCACCTGCATCAACTCACCGAGCAAGGTCGCTTGAGCCACCTCAACATCTTCGTGGACTCACCCATGGCGGTGGCGGTGACAAAAATCACCCAAAAGCACTTCGAGCTGTTCGATGCCGAGGCGCGACGCGTCACCGAGTGGCACGCGCTCAAGAAAAATCTGCCGACGCTGAATTTTGTGGCGGACGTCTCGGAGTCCATGGCGCTCAACCAGATTCGATCCTGCGCCATCATCATTTCCGCCAGCGGGATGTGTGACGCAGGGCGCATTAAGCATCACTTGAGACACAACCTGGGCCGACCGGAATGCAGCGTGCTGATCACCGGATTCCAGGCTAAAGGCACGTTGGGCCGTCGTCTTGTTGACGGGGACAAGGAAGTCCGGATATTTGGTGAAGACATCACCGTGCGGGCGTCAATTCATACCCTGGGTGGCTTCTCGGCACATGCAGATCAACGCGCCCTGCTAGCCTGGACCGCCGGATTTCGCAAGCCGCCAGGGCGCACCTTCGTGGTTCACGGCGAGGCTGCGGCGGCAAGCAACTTTGCGCAGCAGTTGCGCGCGCGGAACAACTGGACCGTTGACGTGCCGGAAATCGGCCAGAGTTATCTGCTATGAACACGCCGGGCACGGGTCATGCAGAGCAACTGAGGGCCATCCTCGCGCATCCGTCCTATCGCCTGGCTCACGAGGACCAGGAACTACTGGCCGACGAGGATTCGCGACCGGTCAGGCTTCAACTCGAACTCCTGAAGCCCGAGCGTTATCTGCGCCGCCACAAAATCCACTCTACGGTGGTGGTTTTTGGCAGTGCGCGCGTGCCATCGCCCCAGCAAGCCCGCTCAACGCTGGCGGAACTGGTGGAAAAGAGCCGGCTGAACCCTGGCGATGAGGGGTTGAGCGTGGCGCTGGCCCGTGCCCGCCAACAGGTCCGTCAATCGTGCTACTACGAAGAGGCTCGGCGGTTCTCGGAAATCGTTTCCCGGCGGTTCCAGCAGGAAGGCAGGCGGGATTTCGTGGTGGTGACCGGTGGTGGCCCGGGCATCATGGAGGCCGCCAATCGCGGCGCCTTCGACGCAGGCGCACGCAGCATCGGGCTGAACATCACGCTCCAGCACGAGCAGGCCCCCAATCCGTTCATCACGCCCGGATTGTGCTTTCAGTTCCGCTATTTCGGACTGCGAAAAATGCATTTCCTGCTGCGAGCCAGGGCGCTGGTCTTTTTTCCAGGCGGTTTTGGCACGCTGGATGAGTTGTTCGAGGTGCTCACGCTGGTGCAGACTGGCAAGGTCCGTCGTGTGCCGATTGTTCTGGTCGGCACGGAATTCTGGCGCAAGGCAATCAACTTCGAATTTCTGATTGAAGAGGGTTTCATCAGCGCACAAGATGTTCTTCTCTTCGCCGTCGTTGACAAGGCAGAAGAAATTGTTGCCGTGATGCATAAGTTCTATGGCGGCAAACCACCCGTGCATGACGCCACCCTGGATTAGCACCCATGTCAGCAATCAACGCCCCGTTCCTCGCGATGCATCTGCTTAAAAAGCATGCGCTGGGCAAGGCCACGTTGGTGCTCACGCTGTTCTTGCACATTGCGCCAACCATGGCGCAAGTGGTCCACGAAGACGCCCCCGTCACCGGTGCTTGCAAGGCAAACGAGGTCATCAAATTCCGGGGCGCCACAGCCAGACTAGAGAACGACCTCTTCGCCGACACCGATCAAAACTACTCAAGCGGCGTGGCGTTCACCGCCGTTTCGCATGACATCGTCGGCAAACTCAAACCCGAGTGCCTTCCTACACCAGTACGGCTGCAAGCAGAGTTGATCATGTTGCTCAACCCGGGCTTCTGGGCCGATGCCGAAAACCCGGCGCATACGCAGAACGTGGTGGTGAAGTTGGGGCAATCCATGTTCACGCCTAAGGACCCTACCAGAACCGATCTGATTACGGACGATAGGCCCTATGCGGGCTTGCTGTACGTGGGCATGTCGTGGAATCGCCGCCAACATGCACCGCAAAGCAACTCGGAAATGCTCGACACCCGCGAGATCACATTGGGCGTCATTGGCCCGTGGGCGCTTGGTGAGCAGGCACAAAACCTGATTCACGATGTGATTGGTGCCGATAGATTTCTTGGCTGGCAAAACCAGTTGAAGAATGAACCAGCGCTGCAGTTGGCCATCGACCGAAAGTTCAAGGACTATCGCGGAACGGGCGCGATTGCGCCTGGTTTCTCGGTCGATTCGATACGCTCACTGGGGATGCGACTGGGCAACATCGAGACCTCCGTCTCCGTGGGCATTGAGGGACGCATCGGCTGGAACCTGCCGAATGATTTTGGCACCTATCCGATCCGACCAGGCGCCGAAAACCGCCCCCCATCGGCATCCATCCACGGCGAATCCGGCAATGCCGCTTTGACGGTTACCAGGCCGCAAGCAGGCGTACACCTCTTTGGCACGCTGGAAACGAAGCTTGTCTTGCACGACGTTTCACTCGACGGCAACCTGTTTCGATCCAGCCATCGTGTCACGCGCCGACCCTGGGTTGCCCAGGCCGCGGTCGGGGTTAGTGCCCAGGGGCTGGTGGCCGGGCACGGCGTGAAGCTGGCTGTGATGCGCGTTTTCCGGACAAGGGAATTTGACGAGCAAGGACCAAGCCACGCCTATGGCTCGGTGGCGCTGAGTATTGAGTTTTAGACACAACAAGGAATCCAGAATGAAAGAGCAAACTTTCCACCGCAAAATGCCACCTTGGGTGTCACTGCTGGTGCTGACACCATTGGCCGGCGCACTGGCTGGCTGCGCGTCCGGGCCAGACTTTCAGCGTCCGGCGCCGCTTGCCGTAACAGGCTATACCAGCACCGCCTTGTCCGCGGCGACCGTCGCCAGCCCGGGGATGCATGGCACCCAACAACAGTTCCTGACAGCACCCGTGCCCATCGCGTGGTGGAAAGAACTTCACTCCGACAAACTCACGCTCCTGGTTGAACAGGCTTTTGTCGCCAGCCCAACCCTCGCAGCGGCGCAGGCCACCTTGCGCCAGGCCGAGCACAGCCGTGCCGCCTTGTCCGGATCGACACAACTGCCACAGGCCAACGCGAAACTGGGTGGCCAACGACAGGGCTCCAACTCCGCAGCCGCAGGCTTGCCTGATGGGGAACGGTCGTACGGTCTCTATAGTGCCACCGTGGCAGTCAGTTACGACCTCGATCTGGCAGGCGGCAACCGGCGCGCCCTGGAGGCCTTGGCGGCCCAGGTTGACTACCAGTCTTACCAGCTCGAAGGCGCGCGCCTGACGGTGGCCGCCAATCTGGTGCTGACTGCGATCACACAAGCGCAG
>JAUXWC010000073.1 GCA_030685025.1 Rhodoferax sp. | reverse complement strand
GCGGCGCAAGGTCTGGCTGATCGCGCGGCAGCATCCCGGCGAGACCATGGCCGAGTGGTTTGTCGAGGGCTTTCTGGAACGCCTGCTCGATGCCGACGATCCGGTCGCCAAAGTGTTGCTGGGCAAATGCGTCTTCTATGTGGTGCCCAATATGAACCCCGACGGCGCCGTGCGTGGCAATCTGCGCACCAACGCGGCGGGTGCCAATCTGAACCGCGAATGGCAGGCGCCCAGCATGGCGACATCGCCCGAGGTGTTTTTGGTGCGCCAGGCGATGCAGGAGGAGGGTGTGGACCTGAACCTGGACGCCCACGGGGACGAGGGTCTCCCGTACAACTTCTGTGCCGGCACCGAAGGCAACCCAGGCTACAGCCCGCGCATCGAGATGCTGGAGAGTGCTTTCAAGGCCAGTTGGGTGGCCACCTGCCCGGACTTCCAGGTGCAGCATGGTTATGAGCGTCAAGCCCCGGGCAGCGCCAACCCGAGCATGGCGACGCACTGGGTCGGGCAGAACTTCGATTGCCTGGCCTACACCATCGAGATGCCCTTCAAGGACAACGCCGACTTGCCCGACGCTTTGTGTGGCTGGAGTGGCGAGCGATCCCGCAAACTCGGCGCCAGCGTGTTGTTGCCGATCCTGGCGGTGGTGGACCGGCTGCGCTAGGCGCTGGTGCATCCGCGCATCGCCGAGTCACGGCGACGGCTTCAGCGCCGGGTATCCGGGTTGGCGTTCGCGCCACCCGACTGAACCCGAATAGTGCCCTCCCACTGACAGTTGAAACGCTCGCAGCGGTAGCGCTGAACCGGCACGAGACGACTCAACACGCGGTCAAGCGGACGCCGGGCAATCCGGATCAGGTGCCCGCCGCATTGCGGGCAGCTTGGTTTGCCTGGTTCCCCCTCTTCGCTCAGGCGGGCTTGTTGTGACTCAATCCCTGACATGGCCGGTCCTTTGTTGGTGCGTGACCCAATCACGCAGCACACTGACGTCGATGCGACGGATGGCCTAAGCGTAATAGGCCGCTACATAGTCGTCAAAACTGCCCTCGGGTGTGGCCTCGATCCGCTGGTGTTGTTCGAGTGACACGGCCACGCTCTGCTCAAACTTGAGCTGGGTCGCGGCGTCGGGACTTTCCTTCAGCAGCGTGGCCATGTGCTGCTGAGACAGGGCCATGGCATAGGCATAGAAACTGCCCTGCTGGCGCACCCCCTCCAGCACCTGGGCCGAGGGCGTGAGTTCAGGCCGGTCAATACGTTGGCGCAAGGATTGCAGCGTCTGGCTGTAGCGCTGGTTGCCGTAGGCCGCGTCGAGCATTTCGGCGAAGGGCGTCATGTCGTCAAACAACTCGTGCGCCAGCGGCTGAAAGGCCTGCTCGCGGTTGTGCACCAGCAACTGCAGGTCGCACTGGCGGCCGCGGTTGACCACTCGGCGTTTGTTCTCGTCGTTCTCCGCCTGCTCGCGTGCGCTAATGGGTGGGCTGTCGCGAAATAGGCACATCAGCAGCAACACGTCGGCAAACGGGCCTTGCTCTGGCGCAATACCAATGGTTTCCATCGGGTTGAGGTCGTACAGGCGCATCTCGACGTATTCCACGCCCTCGGTCTGTAACGCCTTGGCGGGCCGATATCCGTTCTGGCTGACGCGTTTGGGCC
Source organism: Rhodoferax sp. (assembly GCA_030685025.1). Taxonomy (GTDB): domain Bacteria; phylum Pseudomonadota; class Gammaproteobacteria; order Burkholderiales; family Burkholderiaceae_C; genus Rhodoferax_D. The sequence goes on along the minus strand of JAUXWC010000073.1, from coordinate 22,498 downwards.
GCATGGCAGCATAAAACTCGTTCTCGATTTGCAGCAGGTTGGCGTTCAATTGCTTCCAGTGACCCCCCTCTTGGATGCCCAACTCCTGGTAGAACGGGTCGGCTGTGCGGATGGCGCGCTCCAGCGCCTCGGTGTAGTCGGCCAGCGAGCTGAAGCTAACCTGCAGATTGGCCTGGGCCCGGTTCTGGTAGCCCAGGTCGCTCATGCGCAAGCTGGTGGCGTGGGGGTAGTACATGGTGCCAGCGCCCATTTCCTGCAGATCGGACCTGCGGCCCTGTAAAAAGGACTTGCAGATGGCGGGCGAGGCGCCGAACAGGTAGGGCACCAGCCAGCCATAGCGCAGGAAGTTGCGGATCAGGCCGAAGTAGCGCTCACTGATGAAGTCCTTCAAGGCCGTGCCGGTGGTGCAGCAGTCCTGCAGGGCCAGCCAGAATTCCTGCGGCAGCGACCAGTTGTAGTGCACGCCGGCAATGGTCTGCATTTGTCGGCCATAACGCAGACCCAGGCCCTCGCGGTACACGTATTTGAAACGGGCCGCATTGGATGTCCCGTAGTTGGCCAAGGCAATGTCGGTATCGCTGCCCAGCACGCATGGCATGGAGCTGGCCCACATCACCTCATCGGTCAACTGGCGTGCGGTGTAGCGGTGGATGTCGCGCAAGAACGCCAGCGGAAAATCCGGATCCTGCGAAGGCGGTGTGATGAACTCCAACAGCGCTTCGGCGTAGTCGGTGGTGATCCAGGGGTGGGTCAATTTGGAGCCCAACGCGCGTGGATGCGGCGTGCGTGCTAGTTTGCCCTGCTGGTCGACGCGCAGGCACTCCTTCTCGAAACCTCGGGTGATGCCTTGCAGCACTTGCGCCTGAGCGCTTCGTGAGAACTGGCTGACTGCATCGCAGCAGGTGAACTTCAACATGACGAGGACTTTCTTTTTGGGGATTCAGATACTATGCCAACTCGTATCGATCCGAGCCCGATTGGGGCCGTGGCGGACCATCGTGAAATCTTGGGGACAGACCTTCAGCTCTGTCCTCAACTGACTAGAAGTGGGGGCATCCGGGTCAGTTCCAAGGGCCGGACGGCGCGTGAAGCCCAGCGATTCAGACCGGATCGAGCGGTGCCGGTCGGGTAATGGACTCGGCGGTGTCGGGCCGGCCAAACAGATAGCCTTGTGAGGCATGGCAACCGTTTTCGGCCAGGAACACGCGCTGCGCCTCGGTCTCCACGCCTTCGGCAATCACCGCCAGGCCCAGGCTGCGGGCCAAGGCCACGATGGTGCGGGCGATCGCGGCGTCGTTGGCATCGGTCAGCACGTCGCGGATAAAGGATTGGTCAATCTTGAGCTGGTCCAGCGGCAGGCGTTTGAGATAGGCCAACGACGAGTAGCCGGTGCCGAAGTCGTCCAGCGAGAAGCGCACGCCAGGGGTCTTGAGGGCGGTCATCTTGGCGACCACGTCGTCCAGATTGTCCACCAGCAAGCTCTCGGTCAATTCAAGCTTGAGCTTGCGCGGGTCGGCACCGGTCTCTTCGAGCACGCCCAGCACCTGCATCACAAAGTCCGGGTGACGGAACTGGTGCGCGCTGACGTTCACCGCGACCGTGAAATGCGCTGTTTCCGGTCGCTCGCTCCAGGCCACCAACTGCGTGCAGGCGGTGCGCAGCACCCATTGCCCGAGCGGCAAAATCAGGCCCGTTTCCTCGGCCAGGGGGATGAAGTCGGCCGGTTGCACCAGACCGCGCTGCGGGTGCTGCCAGCGCACCAAGGCCTCGAACCCGGTCACCCCGCCGGGGCCATCGACCTGGGGTTGGTAGTACAACACCAACTGGCACCTTTGCAGACCCACGCGCAGGTCGCTCTCCAGCGTGGCGCGTTCGGTGGCGACGGCTTGCATCTCGGGGTCGAAGAAGCGCAGCATGTTGCGCCCCGCAGCCTTGGCCTGGTACATCGCCAGGTCGGTTTGCTTGAGAAGCTCCTCAACCGTGCTGTCGTGGGCGTTGAACAGTGTCGCGCCAATGCTGGGCGTGCTTTGGCAGGCTTGTCCGGCGACCAGATAGCTGCGGTTGAGCGCGGTCAGAATGGCCGTTCCCATGGATTCGGTCTGGGTGATGGCCTCCTGGGCCTGCTCGCTCAGGTCTTCGAGCATGACGGCAAATTCGTCGCCACCGACGCGCGCCACCGTGTCACCTTCGCGAATGCAATGGCTCAGCCGCTGGCCCACCAACTGCAGCAGCAGGTCGCCGGCATCGTGGCCCAGGGTGTCGTTCAGGTTGCGGAAGTTGTCCAGGTCAATCAGCAGCAAGGCACCGTGGCGTTTGTTGCGCGCGCTCGCCGCGAAGGCCTGCTGCAGGCGGTCCAACAGCAGCCGGCGGTTTGGCAATTCGGTCAAGGGGTCGCTGTAGGCCAGAAGCCGGATCTGCTCTTCGGCTTCCTTATGTTGAGTGATGTCATTGAAGGCGGCTACATAGTTGGTGACCTCGCCATGCTCGCCCAATACGGCCGAGATGGCCAACCATTCAGGATAGTTTTCCCCGTTTTTGCGCCGGTTCCAGAGTTCGCCCTGCCAGAAGCCGGTGCGGTTGAGCGTCGCCCACATCGAGTCGTAGAAGGCGGCGTCCTGTCGCCCCGACTTCAGAAGCTGTGGCGTCTGGCCAACGGCCTCATCGGCGCTGTAACCGGTGACGCGGGTGAAAGCCTGATTGACTTGCAGGATGACTTGGTTGGCATCCGCCACGAACATCGCCTCGCGCGACTCGAACGCGATGGCGGCGACGCGCAAACTGGCCTCGGCCTTCTTGCGTTGCGTGACTTCACGCGCCACCGTCATGACCGCGCTTTCGCCGTCGACCATGATCGCCGCGCCGGCCGATTCGACCTGAATCTGTTCGCCATCCAGTGCCTGAAAGCTCAGTTCATGCAGGGGAACCGAGCCGACCTCGCCGCGCTCCAGCGCGGCCGCCCGTTTTTCCACAATGCCCGAGTCGTGCTCGGCCACCAGGTCGCGCCAGGTCTTCCCAACCAGGGCCTCGGAATTCGGGGCATGAAACAGCGTCGCCGCAGCCTCGTTGGCAAACAGGATCTTGCCGTTGCGGTGCACAAAGATGGCCTCTGGAGAGAGCTGGAACAAGGAGCGGTAGTGGGCCTCGCGCTCGGCCAGTTGGGCGGTGCGTTGCGCCACACGCTGTTCCAGTTGATCATGCGCGGCGCGCAGGCGCCCCTGCTCCTGGGCCAACAGCAGGTTGGCGCGGCGCTCGCGGCGCAGCAACAGGGCGCCCATCAGGCCCAGCAACAGTGCCGGCAGCACCAACGCCGGCAACAGGTAGCTGTTTCGCAGGTAGGTCCAGGGACTGGCATCAAACGGACGCGCCATAACCAACTGCCATTCATCGCTGCCGACTGTGGTGGTGTGGGTGATCAGTGTCTGGTCGGCGATCACCATGTCGCCAGCGCCGATTCGCGCCAATGGAGCTTCCAGTGCCGCAGCCGCCTGAGCCATGTCGGGTTTGAACAGGCCGGTGGCAAAGACGAGCTGGCGAGTACGATCAAAGAGGGCGACCGAAAGCGGGTTGTCGTCAGAGTCCTTTATCAGGGTGGCCCATTGTTGCTGCAAGGGTTCAAACTTGAGCGCCAGACCCAATGCGCCGTCATACTTGCCGGTGGTCGAAGGCAGTGCGATCGCCATCGACACCGAATGCAGGCCCGTCAGCGGGTCGGTTTGCACCAGTGCGCCGGAGCGCTTCTGGCTGTCGTGGACCACCCGCAGTGCCGCCATTTCCTGGGTGGCGCCCGGGTCTCTCAAGTAAGGACTGCGGGACGACGCAAAGACCTTGCCGTCGCGGTTGATGGCGACAAAATCGAGCGCTTCGGGGTAGCGCTTGAACAAGCCGGGGAAGTAGTCGCGGCAGTGGGCCGGGTCGCGGTCTTGAACACAGCGCGACTCGGCGATCGTGTTGAGCGCTGTTTCATATGCGGCCAAGTGATTTCGCACATCCAGCGCGGCGCGCTGCGCGCGCGCGTCCAGGTCGCGTGCGAGGGTCTGCTGCTTCTGTTGGTAGTCCTTGCTGCTAATGACGCCGCCATAGACCAGCGCCAGCGTCACGATGGCCATCAGCGACAGAAGCAATCCTCTTCGCTGAGATGGATCAGGGCTGTTCATGGCGGGCATGGGCTACGCACTCAGGCCACGGCAGGCCGTGCCGTGTGGTCAGGCAGGGTGTTCATCCTGGATGTCTCAGTCGCATGACTGATCGATTCGAGAAAACTCTGTTGGTGCGGTGAATCTCGGTGTGCCGTGCAGTCATGTCACAGTCGTCTTGGATAGGTAGGCCCGAACGTCTCGGGCCAGAGTTCCGACAATAAATTGATTGCTATGGAATATATAGCATTTTGAGGTCCTCGTGGCGACAGGGTTTACACCCGGCGGCTACTTCGGCGCAAGCGCCGTCGCGCCCTGTCGCACAATGCAGTGTATGCCTTACCTACCTGAATTCATCGCCCCCGCCCGTTTCACCGATCCCGCCGCCGCGCTGGCCCAGGCGCGCACCATCTACGACGCCAGTCTGGCGCACCTTCGCCAGGCCATGCATCGTTTCGTGGCGGGTGAGCCATTGAATGGCGCCGCACCGGGTGCGGCAGAACCCTTGCAGAAGGTACGCGCCTGTTACCCCTTCGTGCGGGTCCAGACCGACACCGTGTCCCGGTTGACGTCCGCCTACAGCGCCCATCTGAGTTACGGTTTTGTGGCCGGGCCGGGCCGCTTCGAGACCACGCTGACACGCCCTGACCTGTACGCCGATTACTACCTGGAGCAGTTCACGTTGTTGCTGCAAAACCACCGGGTCGAACTGGAGATCGGCACCAGTTCGCAGCCCATTCCGGTGCATTTCTCGTTCGCCGAGCACGACCACATCGAGGGCAGCCTGAGCCCGCAGCGGCGCCAGTTGATGCGCGATGTGTTTGACCTACCCGACCTGGGCGCCATGGACGATGGCATTGCCAATGGCACGCACCAGCCCGCGCCGGGTGACCCGCAGCCGCTGGCCCTGTTTACCGCGCCGCGGGTGGACTATTCCCTGCATCGTTTGCGCCATTACACCGGCACGGCGCCCGAGCACTTCCAGAACTTCGTGCTCTTTACCAACTACCAGTTCTACATCGACGAGTTTGTGCGACTGGGGCATGGGGCCATGCAAGACCCCGCGAGCGAATACATCGCCTTTGTGGAGCCGGGCAATGTGGTGACCCGCTGCGTCGGGCAGGCCCCAGCACCGGGCGACGAGTTGGGCGCCGCGCCGCCGCGCTTGCCCCAGATGCCGGCCTACCACCTGATGCGCGCCGACCGCACCGGCATCACCATGGTCAACATCGGGGTCGGCCCGGCCAACGCCAAGACCATTACCGATCACATCGCGGTGTTGCGCCCGCACGCCTGGATCATGCTGGGGCACTGCGCCGGGCTGCGCAACAGCCAACAACTGGGCGACTACGTGCTGGCGCATGGCTACGTGCGCGAAGACCATGTGCTGGACGAGGAACTGCCGCTGTGGGTGCCGATCCCGGCATTGGCCGAAATCCAGGTCGCCCTGGAGGCCGCGGTGCGCGACGTGACCCAGATGAGCGGCCCCGAGCTAAAACGCATCATGCGCACCGGTACCGTGGCCTCCACCGACAACCGCAATTGGGAGTTGTTGCCGGACAACGGGCCGCAGCGGCGCTTTAGCCAGAGCCGGGCGGTCGCGCTGGACATGGAAAGTGCCACCATTGCCGCCAACGGGTTCCGATTTCGGGTGCCCTACGGCACGCTGCTGTGTGTCAGTGACAAACCGCTGCACGGCGAGATCAAGCTGCCGGGCATGGCCAATCACTTTTACCGTGAGCGGGTGGATCAGCACCTGCGCATCGGCATTCGCGCGGTCGAGTTGTTGCGCACGGAAGGCGTCGACCAGTTGCACAGTCGCAAACTGCGCAGCTTCGCGGAAGTGGCGTTTCAGTAGGCTGGCGGGGGGCTGCGGCGCTACTACAGTGCCACCGGCCCGCTGGCGTCCGACTGGGTCGCCTCGCGGGCCTTTTGCTGGCGTACCCGGTCCACATACTGGTCGGCCAGCTTGAGCTGCTCGCCCATGACGCGGTTGTTCTGGCCCATCACGTCAATCGCCTTGGCACGGAACTGGTCCATCGCGTCCATGGCTTTGAAAGTCTGGTCGAACATTTCCTTGATCTTGTCGATGCCGATCATCGGGTTCTGCGCGAATTGCGCGGTCTTGTCGACGTGGTTGTTGAGCTGTTTGCCGGTCTCGGTAATCAGGTTCTCGATGCTGCTGTTCACGCCGGTCAGCATGTCCATCACGGCGATCTGGTTGCCGGTGGCGCGCGCCACGGTTTGCGCCACCGCCAGTGCGCTCATGCCGGTGGTGGCCACGCGGGAGCAGCCGTTCATCATTTCGCGCCCGGTTTTCTTGAGAACGTCTAGTGCCAGGTAGCCGTTGGTGCAGACCGCCTGCTGGGTCAGCATATCGGTCAGGTTTTGGCGTGCGTAGAACAGCACTTCCTGCTGCAGGGCCTTGGCGCGCAGCGGATCGCTTGCCTGCAAGGCCTCAACCCGCGCCGCCAGCTTGGCGTCCAGGGCCTCGGCAAAATAGATGGCGCCACTAAGTTTTTGCATGGCGTCCCACAGCTTGGTGCGAACCGATTCGATTTCCACCACGTCACGCTGCATGTCGTCGCGGGCGGCATAAAGCTGCTGCATGCTTTTCTGCAATTGGCCGCCAGCGCTCTCGAACTTGCGGAAATAGGCCTGCAGCTTGTTGCCATAGGGAATGAATCCGAGCAGCTTCCGTGGCTGCATGAGGTCACCCTCCTTGCCGGGGTTGAGCGCGTCGAGGTGGCCACGCATGTCCTGCAAGGCGTTGAAGGCCGAGCTGTCCTCCACGCCCGCGAAGTTGCGGGCCATGAACTTGCCTTGCATCAAGCTCGACGCAATCGAAATCTCCTCCTTGCCCAGTGCAAAGGCGCCGTCCAGCTTGGCCTTGAAGGCGTCGCTTTGGATGTCTTCGGTCAGCAGGCCCTGCATGAAGCGGTCGACTTGTTCGTCCACCGCAGTCTTGAGGGCCGGCGCCATCGGCACGGCACTCTTGGCGCTTTGCACGCTCAGCGGCGTGAGCACTTCCGGCGGGGCCAGTTGAAAGCTGTCGGTCGTAGCGCCGGTGGTAGTGGTGGCGGGCGTTGACATGAGGCTCTCCTGATATTTTGCGGGACAGACCTTTAGCGCTGTCCTCAACTGATTGTCGGATGTTGGATGTTCGAAGCGGAAGTGAGGGGTGACAGAGGCGGATGGTAACGGGGTTTCGAGGTTTTGCGCGATACTGCGCCGATGAACAAAGCAAGCAAGGCAATTGTCACGGTGCTGCTGCTGGCGGTCTTTGGCACGGCGGCCTATTTCTCGGTTTACCAGACCGGGCGCCAGAGCGCGGATGGTTCACGTGGCGTCCTCGGCGGCCTGGCCGGCAAGCTCACTGGCGCGGTGCAGGTGCAAGAGCTGTCCGGCCTGATTGCATTGGACGTGGAGTCCTACTTTCAGGACCCCCGCGTGCAGAAGGCGTTGCTGGAGAATGGCTTCAAGCTCAACGTCAAACGGATCGGTTCACGTGAGATGGCGGCGCGGGTGATCCCAGGCCAGACGCCGGACTTCTTTTACGCCTCGGGCGTGGTGGCGGCCAACCAGATTGGCGATGCCGCCAAAAAGGCCAATCTGGCCAGCGCCGTCTATTCGCCGATCTACACGCCCATGGTGATTGCTTCCTGGGCGCCCATTGCGCAGATTCTGGCGGCCAACGGCATGGCCAAGGAGGCCAGCCCGGGTGTCTGGCATGTGGACCTGGCCAAGTTGATTCAGACCATGCAGGACAAAAAACGCTGGAAGGATCTCAAGGGCGCGCAAGCCTATGACGTCAGCAAGAGTGTGCTGGTCTCCACCACCGATGTGCGCAAGAGTAACTCGGCCGCCATGTACCTGGCGCTCACGACCTATGCCGCCAATGGCGGCGAGATCGTCACTGACCGGGACACCGCGCAGAAGATGGCCAAGGCGGTGGTGGGTTTGTTCAAGCGCCAGGGTTACCAGGAGAACTATGTCAATGGCAACTTTGACGACTACGTCTCGATCGGCATTGGCAAGACGCCGATGGCCTTCATCTACGAGAACCAGATCGTCAGTTATGCCCTGGCCAAGAAGGGCTTGAGCCCCGGCATGGTGTTGCTCTATCCGCAACCAACGCTGTTCAACAAGGTCCAGTTTGTCGCGCTTAGCGAGCGCTCCAAGAAGCTGGGCGAACTGCTGTCCACCCATCGTGACTTGCAGCGCCTGGCGGTCGACTTTGGATTTCGCATCGCCGAGAGCGCCTATTTCGTGCAGGCTACCAAGGCAGCCAATCTGGCGGTGGAGGAACGCATGACCCAGGTGATTGACCCCCCCAGCTTCGAGATCATGGGCGACATGATCGAGGTCATTGCGCGGGAGATGGCGCAGTAGCAAGTTGCCGGGCACGACCCCAAACAGGAGCGCAAACAAAGATGAAACACCTCCAACCCGTGACACGATGGATGCTGGTTGGTTCGCTGTTGCTGGGACTGGCGTCCTGCGGCAAGAACGCGCCCGAGCCGGCCAAGCCCGCCGCCAGTGCGACGATGGCCGCGGAGCCGTTCACGGTGCTGGCCACCAGCGATCTGAAGGACGCCCAGCCGCTCGAAGACATGGTGCGCCAAGCCACCGGCGTGCCACTGAAGTTCAGGTTTGGCGGCACCATGGAAAGCACCGAGGCGGTGCAGACCGGGCAGGCCAAGGCCGACGCCGCCTGGTTTGCCAATGCCAAGTACCTGCTGTCCGACCCGCAAGGGCAGGCCCGGGTCAAGCTGCAGGAAAAGATCATGTTGTCACCGGTGGTGGTGGGGGTTAGCGAGAGCCAGGCCAAGGCGCTCGGCTGGGACCAGCCCGAGGTGGCCAACAAAGTCACGTGGGCGGTGATTGCCAAGGCGGCGCAGAGCGGCCAGCTCAAGTACGCCCTGTCCAATCCGGCTACGTCCAACCAGGGTTTCATGGCCCTGATGGGCGTGGTGGCGTCGGTCGCGCAAAAGTCCGAGGCGCTCACGGTGGCTGATGTGGACCGTGGCGCCATCGCCGGCTTCATCAAGGGCTACAAGCTGGTCGGGGACAACAGCACCTACCTGAGCGAGAAGTTCATCGAGCAGCAAAACACGCGAGTCAATGCCTTCATCAATTACGAGAGCTGGTTGTTGTCGCTGAACCAGTCGGGCAAGCTCAAAGAAAAGCTGACGCTGATCTACCCGCATGAGGGCGTGGCCACTGCCGACTATCCCCTGATGCTGCTCAACGATGCCAAGCGCGACCAGTACCAAAAGGTGGTCAACTACCTCAAGGGCGACGCGGCACAGACCTGGCTGGCCAAGACCACCTTGCGCCGGCCCGTCAACGCCGAGGTGGCCAAGGCCCAGGCGGGCTTGTTCCCCCAGGGCAGCATGCTGGTGGAGCTGCCGTTCTCGACCGACCGGGCGTTGGCCGATGGCCTGATCAACGCCTATCTGAACGAGTTCCGCACCCCGATTGCCTCGACCTTCGTGCTTGATGTCAGCGGCAGCATGAATCAGAGTGGACGGCGCCAGCAACTGGTCGAAGCACTGCAATACATGGCCGGTGACGACGCTTCGTTGACAGGAAGAATCGCCCGTTTGACCAGTCGGGAGAAGGTCTGGATGCTCCCGTTTTCAGAGCAAGTCTATCCGGCCGTGGCGTTCCAGGTGCCGGGCGTGCCCAAAGGCAGTGCGGCCAAGGGCCTGGCCTTGCAGGCCGATTCGCAGGCCAAGCAACAAGTGCTCGGTCAAGTGCGTGATTTCGCCGAGGGTCTGCAAATGAATGGCGGCACAGCCTTGTACGACGCCGTGCTGCAGGCCCTGGTCAACATGAACAACGAGCGCCAGAAGAACCCCGGCTACCAATACTCGGTGGTGGCCTTCACCGACGGCGAGAACAACAAGGGTCGGGGGTTGGCCGAATTCAAGGCCGCGTACGCCAGCCTTCCCGAGGACGTGCGCGCCATTCCCGTCTTCATGGTGTTGTTCGGCGAGGCCAACGAGACCGCGCTCAAGGAACTGGTAGGCGTGACCGGCGGGCGCACATTCGATGCGCGCAAGGCCTCTCTGTACAGCGTCTTCAAGGACATCCGGGCGTACCAATAAGAAGCGTGGCATGAACAAGATCGGCCGATTCCTGCAGTCACCCGCCAACTGGTGCGGCGTTGGTCTGTCCACTGCCGCCCTGGTGCTCAGCAGTCTGGGCTTGGCGCAATGGGGCGCGACGGCCCTGGCGGTGCTGGGCTATGCCGCCGGGTTTGGTGTCGGCGGCTTGTGGCTGGGTTTTCCCAAGCTCAGCGGCAACCCCTGGGACGAACTGGAGTTTGAAGACCAGGGTGATGCCCGCACCAGCATGCTCAACGCCCTGAGCGCGGTGCGCCAACTGGTGGATTACAACCCGCAGGGGCGCTTGCCCGCCAGTCTGCAGACCAAAGCGCTCGACCTGTGCAAACAACTGGCTACCTTGCTGGACCAATGGGAGCGCAGCAAGGGGCAACTGTCGCTGGAGGAGAGCTTCCACGCGCGGCATATCGCCCTGAGCTACCTGCCCGATGCCCTGAAAACCTACCTGTCGATCCCGCAGCAGTTCGCCATGACCAAAGTACTGGCCAACGGCCAGACTGCGCAAGCGACCTTCAACGCCACGCTGGATGAGCTGAGCCAGAAAGTGGCCCAACTCGGCGAAGACCTGGCCGCGCAGGACGCGCAAGCGTTCCTGAACCATTCTCAATTTCTGCAGGAAAAGTTCAAGAAACGTTTAGGAGCCAACCCGCCATGACTGCTGCCGCCCCTGCCCCTGCCCCTTCTTCTGACGCGATTGCCGATTGGAGCCCGAACTTCGGTTACTTGGCCTCGGCGTTCAAAGACTGGTCGTCCGGCCGGCCGGTGCGCGTGGCGGTGCTGGGGCATTTTGGTGCGTCGGCCGCGCAGGGCCGCGTGCTGACCGGCGATGCCCTGGCACAGGCTGCGCGGCCGGCGGCGGTGGAGTTCGACAGCGTCGACGCCCTGCTGGCGCGCCTGGCGCCCCGTTTGCACCTTCCGCTCGGTCCGAACGGTGGCACCATTGACATTGCCTTTCGCACCCTGGATGATTTTCATCCCGACGCCTTGTTTGATCGGCTGGAGGTCTTCTCCGCTTTGGCCGGGGTGCGGCAGCGACTGTTGTCGCCCGCCACCTTTGCCGACGCCGCGGCGCAACTGATGCAAGAGCCCACCCAGGCGACGGCCCCGGTCGGTATGCCCCGGATGGCAACACAGGCTGGCACTGCGAGCAGCGGTCTGACGCTGCCAAGCGACGCACGCCTGAGTGACTTCGCACGCCTGGTGGGTGGCCCAGCACTGCCGGCACCCGGCCCGGCCAGCCCGATTGATGCCTTGCTGCGCCACGTGGTGGCCCCACACGTGCAGCCCGCCACCGATCCACGCCGCGACGACCTGGTGGCCAGCGTGGACGCCAGCCTGGCCGACTTGATGCGTAGCGTGCTGCACCATCCGCAGTTCCAGGCGCTGGAATCGCTTTGGCGCGGGCTGGACTTCCTGTTGCGCCGTGTCGAGACCAGTGCCGATCTGAGCGTGCATCTGCTGGATGTACCGGTGTTGTCGTTCGCCGCTGACCTGGTGGCCTCGGACGATCTGACCGGCACCGGTTTGTACCAGCTCCTGGTGGATCAGCCCGCCGAACAGGCTGACGGGGGCTACACCTTGGTGCTCGCTTGTTACCAGTTTGCCGTGACACCACCCCATGTCGAGCTGCTGGGACGCATCGCGGGCATCGCGCAGCGTGCTGGCGCGGTGTTTGTCAGCAGCATTCAGGCGCAGGCCTTCGCCGCCGCCCCTGGCGGGCCCGATGCCCTTCATCCCTTGACTGCCCATGCGTGGCAAACGCTGCGCGGCTTGAGCGCCGCCGATCACCTGGCGCTGGCGGCGCCGCGCTTCATGCTGCGCTACCCTTATGGCCAGCGCAGTGACCCGATCACGCGCTTTGCGTTCGAGGAATTCAGCGAGCGCGAAGGCTTGCGTGCCTTGCTCTGGGGGCACCCGGCCTGGTTGCTTGCCTGCCTGTTGGCGGGCCCTGAGGCAAGCCGTGCTCAAGCAGACGTGGCCGCCATCGTGGACGATTTGCCGTTCCATTTCGCCGTCGATCAACACGGCGATCAAGTCGCGTTGCCCTGCACCGATCTGCTGCTCGATACCGATGCCACCACCCGGCTGGCCACACAGGGACTGGTCCCGGTGGTCGGGCGTCGTGGGCTACCCCAGGTTCAATTGGCGCCCTTGCAATCAGTGGCTGGTCAGCGCCTGCTGGGTCGGCCAAGCGCGCCACGTGGCAGCCGGGACGAGGTGTTCAGCGCCAGTGCGAACCGCCAGCGTGGCTGGTCCGCCGTGCTCGAGATGGAGCTCAGCAGCCTGCTGACGCCCCGGACCACCCAAGGCGGCGTCAGCCCCTTGCGCGATCCGGGTCTGGATGCGCTGATCAACGGGGAGTCCGCCGCAGGGCCGCCCCAAGGCCGGACAGCCCCCTCGGGGGGCAGAGAGGACAGGTAGAGCCGAACGTGGGGGTCAACTGAGTCCCTGGCGTGACCGGTCAGGGCGATGTGTCGACGCGCCATCCCTAGCGATTGTTGCTCTCGGCCGCGCGTTTGAAGCGTTGTTCCTGCTCGATGCAGAAGGCTGTTCCAGCCAGATCCGGTCGTTGGCAGGCGCGGTACATGCACATGGGCTTGCCGAACAGGTTTTCGTTGGCGCAAAGCTTTTCGGCAGTCATGGTGGGTTCGGGTTTGGGGACCGGTCTGGCAGGCGTGGGCGGTGGGGCGACCGGGGCCGGCGCCGGTGCGGCAAGCACGTCGGCACGCGGCGTCTCCACCCTGCCTGGTGCTGCCGTGGTGCCGAGACGGGGCGTTGCCACCCTGCTGGGTTTGGCCGGTTTTTCCGTGGTGGCCGCGGCGGCTGCGCTGGCGCTGTCGATTGGCGCGGGTGTCCCAGCCGTGGCGCCTTTGGGGCTGCTCTGTTGGGTCGCTGGCGCATCCGTTGCGGTGGGTGCGCTGGCCGGGGCCGCACTCGGCGTGGCGGGCGCGGTGACTGCGGGGACCGGCAGCGCGAGGACCGGTTTGGTCGAGCCACGCCAACTCCAGACGGCTGCGATCAACACCAGCATGCCCACTGCGGACAGCGCCAGCCAGGTGGCGTACGGGCGTGGCGGGTGTGGTTGATCATCGCTTGACGCAAGGGCCATCGGCTCCGTGCTGGCATGGGCCGATTCGTCGGATGCGGAGCGACCGCCCTCTGGCATGCTGCGCGCGAAAGCGCTTTGTGGCGTTTGGCGCGCGCCGTGGTCGGGCGTTGGCTCGTCCGCGTTGGACGGACCCAGCTCGGTCGGGGACTCCTCGTCCTGATCATCGGCGTTTTGGGTCGCCGCAGCGGCTCTGACCAGTTGTGTTGGCTGGTATTCGTACCGGGCCTGGTCAGGTCGTGTCCGGTCTGGCTGTTCAGGCGCGTCGGCTAGCTGCAACACGTCGCCCGCGGGCAGGCAGGCCGGACCGAGCTCGGCGCGCCAGTCAAAAGAGGACATGCCGTTGGGCGTGGTCAGCATCAACGCCTTGGCGAATTCCTGCACCGATTGCGGGCGGTCTTGGGGGCGGATGCACAGGCCCCAGGCGATGCCAGTAACGAATTCGGTGGAGTAGCGTTGCCCAAACTCGGCCGCCACGGTTCTGGCGACACTGGCGAATGGCGGCATGCTGTCGTTGACCACCCGGATCGTGGCGGGCATCGGGGGCTCGTTGCACAACAGGCCATGCACCACCGCCGATAGGGAGTACAAGTCGGTCCACGGACCCTGCAGCATGTCCTTGACATCGGCATACTGCTCGATTGGCGCAAAGTTGACCTTGAGAACGGCAGTGTGTTGCCTGGCACGGTCGCTGATCGCCAGTCGCGCCGCGCCCAAGTCCAGCAGCACCGGGGGGCCGACGTCCTGCAAGAAGATGTTGTCGGGCGACACATCCCGGTGCAAAGCCTTGCCGCGATGCAAGACCTTGAGCGCCCCCAACACCGACCACAAGACCTTGCGCAGCCAGGCCTCGGAGGGTGGCAAGCGCATGCGCAGGCGCGCTTGCTTGAGGGTCATGCCGCGGTACAGCGGCATGACCATGTAGGCGGTGTTGTTGGCCTCCCAGAAGCGGAACACCTTGACCAGCGAGGGGTGCTCGAACTTGGCCAGCATGCGGGCCTCGCCAACAAACGACTCCAGGCCGGTGCGGAATGTCTCCTCGTCGCCTGACGTGCGCACCGAGATGTTCAACACATCGGCCGAGCGGCTCGCCAGGGCCGTGGGCATGTATTCCTTGATGGCGACATCGCGTTGCAGCGAATGGTCGTAGGCGCGGTACACCATGCCAAAGCCGCCCACTCCGATCAGCCCAAGAATTTCGAACTCGCCCAGCCGGGTACCGGGTGCCAGAGCGTCTACGTGGATGACGTCTGGTGCAGCAACGCGAATGGGCAAGTCAATCATCAGCCTTTCAACCGGAGGCACGGCGGACAACGGCTAGCAAACCGCGTCAATCGTGGGATTTCAGATTCTATTGCAGTAGTTTCCTCCTGATTCTTGTTCAAGAGGTAAGAACTTTGTCACAATTTCGCACAATCTGAGACTTTGTGGGACAGACCGCCATTACACGCAGTGAACAAGCTCTGTCCCCAACTGATCGAAGGATGTTCACTTTGTGGGACAGACCTTCAGCTCTGTCCCCAACCAATTGTCGGATGTTGGCTGTCTACTTTGTGGGACAGACCCTCAGCCAACGTGCTTGTCATTGCGGGCCTCGACCCGCAATCCATGGATCCCGTATCAAGCACGGGATGACAACAAGGTCTGGTCAGCCTTGACCATGTCGGCCGCCTTCTCCGCGATCATGATCACCGGTGCATTGGTGTTGCCCCCGATCACGCTGGGCATGATGGACGCATCCACCACGCGCAAGCCTTGCATGCCGTGCACGCGCAGTTGGGAGTCGACCACATCCATCGGTCCGTGGCCCATGCGGCAACTGCCTACCGGGTGGTAGATGGTGTCGGCATGGTCACGGATGAAGGCCTCGATCTGGGCGTCCGTGGTGGCGTCGGCCGAGGCGGCCAGCTCCTTGCCACCAAGACCCGCCAGCGCTGGCTGACTCAGTATCGAGCGCATCAACTTGAAGCCGCGAATCATGCGGTCGACGTCGTCGCGTTCACCCAGGAAGTTGGGGTCGATCAGGGGCGCCGCCGCCGGGTCCTTGCTGGCCAGCCGCACGCTGCCCCGGCTGCGCGGGCGCAACAGGCAGACATGGCAGGAATAGCCGTGCCCAAACACGGTGGTGCGCCCGTGGTTGAGCAGCTTGCCGATGACGAAGTGCAACTGTAAATCGGGCAAGGGCTGGTCCGGCGTGCTCTTGATGAAGCCACCAGCCTCGGCGAAGTTGGTGGTGAGCATCCCGGTGCGAAACCGACGCCATTCAAAAATGCCCTTGATCGCGCGCGCCAAGCCACTGAGCGACAGGCCAAACAGGTCTTTCAGGTGCGCGGCGTCGACCACCGCCACCACGTCGACATGGTCGTGCAAGTTCTGCCCGACACCCGGCAGATCATGCAAGGTGGCAATGCCATTCTCCAGCAGGTGCGCGTGGGGACCAATGCCCGACAGCAGCAGCAACTGGGGTGATTGCAGCGCGCCGGCGCACAGCAGCACCTCGCGTGAGGCTTTAAGCTGTTTGAGCTCGCCGGCCTGTTGAAACTCCACGCCGACCGCACGCTTGTGTTCCAGCAGGATGCGGGTGGCGTGGGCGTTGGTGAACACCTGCAGATTGGGCCGCGCGCGGTTGGGGGTCAGGTAGGCCGTGGCCGCGCTGTGGCGTTCTCCGTTCTTGTGGGTCACCTGGTACAGACCGACCCCCTCCTGCTCGACGCCATTGAAATCGGGGTTCAGCCGGTAGCCCGCCTGCCGTGCCGCTTCGACAAACACCGGCCCAAAGCGATTGGGACTACGCAGGTCCATCACGTTGAGCGGGCCACCCGTGCCGTGCAGGGCATCGGCACCGCGCTCGTTGTGCTCGGCGCGTTTGAAGTAGGGCAACACGTCATCGAAGCCCCAGCCGGGGTTGCCCTCGGCGGCCCACTGGTCGTAGTCCTGCCGGTGCCCGCGCAGGTAGATCATGGCGTTGACCGAGCTGGAGCCGCCCAGCACCTTGCCGCGGGGCTGGTAGCCTTTGCGGCCATTGAGGCCGCTCTGGGCTACGGTGTCGAACTTCCAGTTGGCCTGGCCGGTCTGGGCCAACAGTGCCAGCCCAGCCGGGCAGTGGATCAGCACGCTGTTGTCTGGCGGACCGGCCTCGAGCAGGGCCACGTTGACGTTTGGGTCTTCACTCAGGCGTGCCGCCAACACACAGCCGGCTGAGCCGCCACCAACAATGATGTAGTCAAACATGCCTTGCCCGCCTTCTGCTGCAGAGAAGGCCCGATGGTATCAAGCCAGCAGACAGGATGACTGAGATTGCGCCGTGATAGCCCGTGGCTCGGGGTTCTCCTGGGCACAACGGGTTTGCGCCTTGGGGCAACGGGTGCGAAACACGCAACCCGATGGCGGGTTGATGGGCGAGGGCAGGTCGCCCAGCAGCAACTGGATGGTCTTGTTGCGTTCGATCTTCGGGTCGGGGATGGGAATGGCCGACAGCAGCGCCTCGGTGTAGGGGTGGGCCGGGTGGTCGTAGAGGGCGTGTTTCTCGGACAGCTCCATCTCCTTGCCCAGGTACAGCACCAGGATGCGGTCGCTGATGTGTTTGACCACCGCCAGGTCGTGCGCGATGAAGATCAGCGACAAGCCCTTCTTGCGCTGCAAGTCCTTCAGCAGGTTGATGATCTGCGCCTGGATCGACACGTCCAGCGCCGACACCGGCTCGTCGCAAATGATCAGCTTGGGCTCCAGGATCAAGGCGCGTGCAATACCAATACGCTGGCACTGGCCGCCCGAGAATTCATGCGGGTAGCGGTTGATCTGCTGTGGCGTCAGGCCCACCTCGGTCATCACCGTTTGCACCTTCTCCAGCACTTGCGCGGCCTCCAGTTCCGGGCGGTGAATGCGCAGCGGCTCGCCAATGATCTGGGCGATGGTCATGCGCGGGTTGAGCGAGGCCAGCGGATCCTGAAAAATCATCTGGATGTCTTTGCGCACCGCCAGCCACTGGTGGGCATCGGCCTGGTGCATCGCCTGCCCTTGCCACACGATCTCGCCCGCCGTGGCCGGAATCAGGTTCAGGATGCCGCGCGCCAAGGTCGACTTGCCGCAGCCGGACTCACCCACGATGCCCAGGGTTTCGCCTTGCATCAAGTCGAACGACACGCCGTCCACCGCCTTGAGGATCTTCTTGGGCTCCCAGGCCCAGGCCTTGTCGCTCTTGACCTTGAAGTGCACCTTGAGGCCACGAATCGAGAGGATCGGTTGTGCCTCAGACATGGCTCAGCTCCGCAGTGGTGGACGCATTCAACTCGCTGATCGGTCGGTGGCAGGCGCGCAGCACGTTGGCCTGGTGGCTGGCACTGGCCAGTGGCGCAAGCTCGGTGCTGCAGCGCTCGGTGGCGTACTGGCAGCGCGGGGAAAACGGGCAGCCTTTGGGTAGGTTGTTCATATTGGGGGGATTGCCGGGAATGCTGAGCAGCTCTGCGCTGTCGCTGTTGAGACGCGGCAGGGCGCCGAGCAAGCCAATCGTGTAGGGGTGCGAGGGCTGATAAAAGATGTCGTTGGCCTGGGCGTACTCCATGACGCGCCCGCCATACATCACCATCACGCGGTCACAAATGCCGGCGACCACGCCCAGGTCGTGCGTGATCAGCACAATCGCGGTGCCGAAGTCGCGCTGCAAGTCACGCAGCAGCGCCAGGATCTGTGCCTGCACGGTGACGTCCAGCGCGGTGGTGGGCTCATCGGCGATCAGCACCTCGGGCTCGCACAACAGCGCCATGGCGATCATCACGCGTTGGCGCATGCCGCCGGAGAACTCGTGCGGGTACATGTCGATGCGCCGCGCCGCGTCCGGGATCTTGACCGCTTCGAGCAGTTCGATCGCGCGCGCTTTGGCTTGCTTGCGACCCATGGACTTGTGCAACTCCAACACCTCGGTCATCTGCCGCTCCACCGTGAGGTAGGGGTTGAGCGAGGTCATCGGGTCCTGGAAAATCATCGCCACCCGGTTGCCGCGAATCTTGTTGAGCTGCTGGGCGGGCAGGGTTAGCAGGTCTTGCCCCTGGTACAGCACTCGGCCGTGGGCTTGGCCGTTCTTGGCCAGCAGGCCCATCATGGCCAGCACGGTTTGCGACTTGCCGGAGCCCGACTCGCCGACGATGCCCAGGGTCTCGCCGCGACCCAGTTCGAAATTCAGCTTGTTGACGGCGTAGACCGGACCATCGTTGGTCTGGAATCGAACGTCCAGGTCCTGGACCTGCAGGAGTGTTTGGGGGTTTGACATAAGTCCTAATTTCTTGTGGGACAGACCGCAGTTACACGAAGTGAACCAGCTCTGTCCTCAACTGATTAACGGTCTTTCGGGTCCAGCGCATCGCGCATGCCGTCGCCAATGAAATTGAAGCAGTACAGGGTGATCGAGAGCGCCGCGGCGGGAAACAGAATCAGCCAGGGCGAGGCGCTCATCACGTTGGCGCCGTCATGGATCAGCACCCCCCAACTGGTCATGGGCTCCTGCACGCCCAGGCCCAGGAAGGACAACACCGACTCGGTCAGGATCACGCCCGGCACGGTGATCGACGTGTAGATCACCACGATGCCCAGCAGATTGGGCACCACGTGCTGGAAGATGATGCGCCAGGTTGGCACCCCAATGGCGCGCGCCGCCTCGACGAATTCCTTGGACTTGATGGAGAGCGTCTGGCCACGCACCACGCGCGCCATGTCCATCCACGAAAACGCCGATATGACGAGTACCACCAGGTAGAACTCGCGCCCCAGAATGGTCACCATCAGGATCGCAATCAGCAGGTAGGGAATGGCGTAGAGCATGTCCACGATTCGCATCATGAAGGCGTCCACCTTGCCACCCAGGAAGCCGGCGGTGGCGCCCCACAGAATGCCCATGGAGACCGACACCACGGTGGCGAGCACGCCCACCACCAGCGAGATGCGCCCGCCAATCAGGGTGCGCACCAACAGGTCGCGGCCCAACTCGTCGGTGCCGAACAAGTGCCAGGCGGCAAAGGTTGGCGGGATGCCCATCAGGTTCCAATCGGTGTCCTCATACGAGTGCGGCAGCACCATCGGGCCGAGCACGCACAGCAGCGTGATGATCGACAGCAGGATCAGGCTGATCACCGCCGCGCGGTTGCGCATGAATCGGACGCGCGCGTCCATCCACGGACTGCGCCCCGGCAGGGGAACCGCCGTGATGGCTTCGATGCTCTGCGCGAGAGCGGTTTGTTTGCTATTCATGATTAGTAACGAATCTTGGGGTCGAGCACGGCATACGCCAGATCGACCAGCAGGTTGAGGGTGACCGCCAGCACGGTGACCAGAATCACCAGACCCAGCACCAAGGTGTAGTCGCGGTTGGAAGCGCCGTTGACGATCAGCTTGCCCAGGCCGGGCAGGGAGAACCAGGTTTCGGTCACCACCGCAGCGGTGATCGACGAGATCGCCAAGGGGCCGAGCACCGATACGACTGGCAGCAGGGCGGGGCGCATGGCATGGCGCAGGATCACGGTGCGCACCGGCAGGCCCTTGGCGCGCGCGGTGCGGATGAAGTTGGAGTTGAGGACCTCGATCAGGCTGCCGCGCATCACCCGACCGATGGTGGCCACGTTGATGAAGGTCAGCAGGGCAATCGGCAGCACCATGTAGCGCAGCTCGAAATCGTTCCAGCCACCCGATGGCAGCCACTGTAGCCAGATGGCGAACACCAGCACCAGCACCGGCCCGATCACGAAGGACGGAAAGGCGCTGCCAATGTTGCCAATCAACATCACGAAGTGGTCCACGTGGCTGTTCTGGCGCAAGGCGGCGAACACGCCCAAGGTGGTGCCGATCAGCAGGGAAATCAACATCGCCGTGCCGCCAATCGTCAGCGACACCGGCAAGGCCTTGGCCACCAGGTCATTGACCGACCAGTCGGCGTAACGGAACGAGGCGCCCAGGTCGCCATGCAGCAGGCTGTTGAGGTAATACAGGTACTGCTGCCACAGCGGCATGTCCAGGTGGTACTTGGCCTGCAGGTTGGCCAGCACCGCCGCGGAGACCTTGCGCTCGGTGTCGAACGGCCCGCCGGGCGTGGCGTGCAGCATGAAATAACAAATGGTGATGACCGCCAGCACCGTGGGCAGGGTGGCGAGAATGCGGCGAAGGGTGTAAGACCACATGGAAGTTAACTCCAATAAAGCGTGAAGCGCAAGCGGGAACGGGCCATTGACAACGCCGCGCGTCGCTGGCGCCGGGCTCGCCCCAAGCAGCGAACGCCCCCTGGGGGGCGCGAACGCAGTCAGCTTGGGGGTGGTCCGGTTTTAGCGGCGTTGAACCGGCACGGCCGGGCGGCGTGCCGACTAGTGCTTGATGATGTAGAGGTCCTTGTTACGGAAGCGGTCCATCACGTTCAATTCGCTGTACCCGCCCACATAGGACTTGACCAAACGCGGCAAGGTGTATTGCAGCAAGGGAATCATGGGGTAGTCTTCCATCACGACTTTGGCCGCCTGCGTCAACAGTGCCTTGCGTTTGGCCGGGTCCATGGACAGGGTGCCCTGTTTGGTCAGCTCGTCGGCCTGCTTGTTGCAGTTCTTGTTGTCGTTTTGGTCGGAGCCACATTGCACGATGGTCAAGAAGGTGGTGACGTCGTTGTAGTCGGCCACCCAGCCATTGCGGGCGATCTGGAAATCGCCGTCGTGGCGTTTTTTCAGCAGAACCTTGAACTCCAGGTTGTCCATTTCCGTTTCCAGGCCGAGTTTGGTCTTCCACTCGGAGGCGGCAAAAATCGCCATCTTCTTGTGGTACTCGCTGGTGTTGTAAGTGAACTTGATCTTGGTGCCGGGCTTGATGCCGGCCTCGGCCAGCAGCTTTTTGGCCTCCGCCACGCGTTGTGCCATGGGCCAGGTGGCCCAGTCGTAGCTGACCACATCGGCGCCCGCCACGCCTTTGACCACCACGCCATAGGCGGGCACTTGCCCGTCGGCGGTAATCTTTTGCGCCAGCACGTCGCGGTCAATCACCATCGACAGCGCTTTGCGCACGCGCACGTCCTTCATCATGGGGTCGAGGTTGTAAAGAGAGTAGTAGCGCAGCCCAAGCATGGGTGCGTTGCGGATTTCGGTCGGATGGGATTTCTTCAACGCCGCATAGGTGCCGGGCGGGAGTTGATAGACCCACTCGTTTTCGCCGGACTGAAACAGCTTCACGTCGGCGTTGCCGTCTTCCACCGGCAAATAGGTGACCTTGGTCAGGATGACGGCCTGGTGGTCCCAGTATTTGGGGCTCTTCTCGATCACCAGCTTGCTGTTGACCTGCCAGGCTTTGAGCACATAGGCGCCGTTGCCCACCATGTTGCCGGGCTTGGTCCAGTCTTTGCCAAACTTCTCAATCGAGGCCCGGTGGGCCGGTGCAAACTGGGTGTTGGACATCAAGTCCGGCAGAAAACTGACCGGCATGGCGGTCTTGACTTCCAGGGTGTGTTTGTCCAGGGCCTTCACGCCGAGTTCGGTCGGCGGTTTCTTGCCCGAGGCGATGTCAAAACCGTTCTGAATGAAGATGCCAAACGTGGTGGCATAGGGCGAGGCGGTCTTGGGGTTGAGGAAGCGCTGCCAGCCATACACAAAGTCCGGCGCCGTAATCGCTTCGCCATTGGACCAGGTCGCGTTCTTGCGCAAGGTGAAGACCCAGGTCGTGGGGTCGATCTGTTTCCAGCTCTCCGCGACGCCGGGCACGACTTTGCCCGTGTTGTCAGATGCTGTCAGTCCTTCAAAGAGGTCTCGGGCGATGTTGTTGCCGCCGACTGATTCAGCCACCGCCGGATCGAGCGTCTCGGGTTCCGAGCCGTTGTTGCGGATCAGCTCCTGCTTGGCGTGCAACACCGTGCCGGGTGGCACGATGGCCGCCCAACTGGGGGCGCCGGAACAAAGGGCCACGGCCAGGGCAATGCCGTGAAGTGCGCGTTGGGTGCTCATCAAGGGAGGTCTCCTCAGTCTTGGATGGTGATGACATATGTAGCGCGCCGCCTTGTGGGCGGGCGCGGCTGCGAACCTGTTGCGCGATTTTCGATTGGAAAAAACGCGTAAAACGAGCCGCATTATCCGCCTATCGGGCACCGCGGCCATCCGCGCAGACCAGCACGGGTG
>JAUXWC010000067.1 GCA_030685025.1 Rhodoferax sp. | reverse complement strand
GAGTCTGCCGCAAGGCGTCGAGGTCAACGACCCGAATGACGCGTTCCTGTTCGCGATGGCATTGGCCGGCGAGGCGGACTACCTTGTGACCGGGGACCGCCGTGCCGGATTGTTGCAACTGGGCAGCGCCGGTCGCGCGCGCATCGTCACCCCGGCCACCTTTTGCGCTGAAGTACTCTGACCCTTCATGCCCGTCAGCTTCCTGACGCCAGCGCAACAAAGACCTCTTTGAGCCTGTCAGAGCAATGCTGGATAGCTGCCACCACATGCGGGATGGACTCTGCCACTTCGGTTTCACGCCGGATCACCATCTCGGCGGTCATTATCAGCCGCTGCACTCTGTCACGCGGATCTGCCACCTGGCATACCTTTGCAAAATCCAACAACCCTTGGCGGGCCGCAAAGAATGACTTCTGCCCGCACAAATCCAAGGCCAGCACGTCCTCAGGAATGTAGGCCGTGGTGTTGACCAGATCAAACGCTGGCGCCAGGCGGCAGTCGTTGGTCGTCGGGTCGGTATAGAGCAGGCCAAAGTTTTTCAGATGCGCATCACCATTGCCTACCACGCAAGACAGTGCCACCATGTCGAAAAGCGCCTGCAAGGACGGTATGACGTGGGGGCCTGATGCAAACGCCTCCACCAGCTTGGCCACATGGGTGTAGTTGGTTTTGTATTTCTCGCGCGATGAGAGCCCGGCCAACACCGCCATGTCCTCAAACCCAATGGGCGTGCCGTCCGGCGTTCTGTCAAACCGCTGCATGACAAACAGCTCTTTGTTGTCTGACAAATAGAACTCTGGCACCGCCAAGCCCGATTCCTTGGCGATACTCATGCAGAGAAACTCGTTCGCTGCCAGACCGGGGTATTCCTGGCGACCACTCTTGACAATCAGATCCGTCGTGCGCGCTGTGGCCTTGGAAGACGCGGGTTCCATCGCATGGGGCGCTATGACCTGCGGCACCAACACCTTCGGCTGCACGCCCGAAATGCCGGTGCGGTAGATGTACTTGTCCACCAGTTCGGCAAACAAACTCTCCGTGCCGTCCCAGGCCAGTATTTCACTCAAGCGCTCGCCTTTGCCCTGGGCACCAGCCAACGGGTTCACAAAATCCGATTGCACTGCCACCCGGCCAATGGGCGCTTGCCCGCCGGACAGGGCCAGCAGCAACATGGGCTCCAGGTTGACGATTTTGGCCAGGCGGTTTTGCAGCTCCTCCAGCAAAAAACCCTCTGGCAAATTCATTTGGAAGATGGGGTGCAAAGCCGCATGGGCATACTGCGCCTTGCGTACCGGCATGGTCAGGCTGACCGCCGCCTCGGCGGCTACTGCGGCGTAGCCAAACAAAAACCTCCCCTGTTCCTGCGTCAACTCACCCGCATCGCCCTGGGGCGTGCTGACGCGCAAGTGCGTGGCTGCCTTCATTCGAAGTCCTTCAGCTCATCCAGCGTGGGCCGGGTGCGGGGCAACAGGGTCAATTCAGCACCCAGTGCGCCAGCCAGCCTGGCGTAGCTCTCCATCGACACCGAACTGCGCCCGGCTTCCATCGCGATCACCTTGAGTCGTGTCACTCCGGCCAAGCGCGCCAGCGCCTCTTGGGTCAGACCCCGGTTAGTGCGCATGGCTTTGAAGGCTTGCCCCAGTTTTTGAAGGTGAAAGGATTTATCCATGTATCGATGGTAATACTTTTATTAATTTTTGATTTGCAAACGATACATTTTGTACGTCATAAACCACAAAAGTCAATCCAGCATCCACAGCTCAAGCCTACTTTGCCGCTTTCACCTGCACCCTATCCCTTGCCTGTCGACGCCGACGTCAAATTGACCCAGGTGCCGACTCTGGACTGACCCACTACCCTCGGGCTCCGACCCACATGGGTCAACGACTTCGGCGGTATTGGGGTGGGTCACTGAATATCCCCGCGGTGGGTCAATTTCGCGTCGGCATCAACAAGCAAGGCAATTTGCCCTTCAGGCCGAGCCTTTTTGTAGTAACGCTCATCGGCGGTGATCAGCACCGCGCCGGGGGTGTGCAGCGCCACGGCGTGGTAAAGCGTGTCAAACAGATGGTGCTGATAGCGCATGGCCAAATCCAGCGCGGTGGCATAGGTCTCTGGGCTGACCAGGGTGCGGTATCGGATGTCGAGAAGATCAAACAAGTCTTCCTGCGCGTCGGCGGGTTTGAGTCGGGCTAAAACGGCAGCCACTTCGGCCACAAAGTGGCCCGGCTGCACCATCGGCAGCAAACCGAGCGCCGATTGCTCCAACAAGCGCAGTGCCAAGTCCGAGTGTTGTTCATCGGGGTTGCCGTGCAAAAACCATTTGATCGCCACACTGGCATCCACCACGACAATCACGGGCGGCCTTCTTCACGGGCAGCGCGAAATTGCCCTTCAGTGATGCGGGGTGCGTGCTGCCTGCGCTCCAGGATGCGCTGATAGGCCTCTTTGCTGCGCTGTTGGCTGTGGGCGCGCTCTACGGCTTCACGCATCAAGTCCGCAATCACAGCACTCTTGTTCTGGCCTTCAAAGGTGGCGTTGAAAGCATTTTTGATGTCTTCGGGGACGCTGAAATTGACGGTGGGCATGACACCTCCTTGTTTGTTGAAAATTTCAACAAGATTGTGACGCCTAAGGTTTTGCAAGTCAAATTTGACTATAGCCCTCTTCGATGTTGCGTGAGAAGCTGTCGGAGTAGGAGTATTCAAGCAGCCTCCGGCGGCGGCTCCTCACCCTGCAGGCCGGAGAGTCGGCGAATGGTCAGGGCGCAGCGTTGTCGATCAGCGTGACGACCTAGTCGTGGATGGGGTGTGATGGTTGCCTTGCCTCTGGAACATTGCCTGGGTGGCACCCGCTAGGTCTGGCAGACGCTTGGCAATGTCCAGAATGCGCTTTTTTACCTGCGCGGGCGACAAGGCCGCCTCGGTTGCGAACCGCTCACAGTGCTGCACCATCACTTCCGAAAACTTGTACTTGCTGCCGATCTTCATGGCCATTTTGTCGGTCAACGGTATGCGGGTGGTCAAGTCATCTGTTGCGGGCGGCAAAAACGGCTGCGCCCAGCGCTTGCGGTGAGTTGGTGGGGGTAACTGGGTTACTAAAGCCCGCCAAAACTGACACTCTGTATGGGTCAGTAATGGGCGGACGGTATTTTGAGATTCGGGACTACTCCAGTCGGAGGCCCAAAAAAGGCGCCGTAAAGCGCTGAACGTTTCGTTCATTTTCAAAAACCGGAGCGGTGTGCCCCTTCGATTCGCATCAGTCCCGCATTTGCGGTGATGGGAAAGCGTTCCCCTGCATGGGGATGTCGTGATTGTAATGGCCGCAGTCGGGCCAATGGGCGTCAAAAGTGGTGATCTTTGCGCCGCAATTTGATTTTGCCGCGTGGTTTGTCGGGGGTGCCCTACAAGTCAATGCAACGTCAAGTCATGTTTGGCTTGAAGCTTCGCACAAGGCCCCATCCCTATGCAACGAAAGTTGCACGTCGGACCACTGCAGTTGCATGGTGCACTACTTTAGTTGCATGTCGTGCAACTGCAGTGGTGCATTGAACCACTTTAGTTGCACGCTGAACCACTGCCTTGAATGGCGCAGCGTTTGGGGAGCCATTCAAACTCGCGGCACTCGCTTCGCACTCTACCATTTGTCCGATGCAATGAAACAAACAGCGAGGAGCCACGCATGGTACGTGTCAAGATTAGATTGGCGTTGAATCTCAGGGAGCCCCCCGCATCGGGGGTGACACCCCAAACGAAGAACCGCCCAACTGGCGGCTTTTTTGTGCCCGAAACACAGTGCAAATGAATTCGGACACGCGTGTCCAAACTCGTCAACTGGTGTCCATCGCCTCTTCGATCCAGTGGTCGGCCTCGTACTGAATCAATCGGTTGCCCAACCAAACGGTGGCTGGTAGCCCGCCGCAACGCCAAATGGAGAGTCAAGGACATCACGTCCGAAACCAGGTGCGTGGTTGTGAAGCTGGCGACCGGTGGCTAAACGATTGCGAGCAACATGCGCACGCGCTCCGTCGATTGGTAATCGCAATATCTCGGTTTGGATGCCGTGAACATCAGCATCCGGCTGAGAGCAACGTGCGTCTTGGCGCGTATTCGACAACTTGCCCGCCGCAAAGCATGTGATAACTTTGTCATCAACAACTCGAAAGGACCTTCGTGAAACGCTTTCCCCTCCTATTTGCTCTGCTGGTCAGCGCCCTACTCTCTGGCTGTTTCTGGCCCGAGAAGTTTGATGCCAAGGTCATCGTCAATCCCGACGCCAGCTACGCTGTCAAGTTCACGGGCCGCGTGGCACATGTCCCGATGGTCATGCAAATGGTCACCACCAAGCAGCCGCCTAGCGCCAAGGATGAAGTCGAAGTAAAGCGCGTGGTCGACAGAGTTGCCAAAGATCCCGAGGTCAAGAACATCGCTTACCTCGGCAATGGGCGGTTCAATCTGGAGACGGAGGCCGCGCACAAGGCTGGCACCAAGACAAACCTGATGGGGATGATCATCGTCAGCACTGACAAGTCGGGGGTGATGACGATTGCGTCGGGTCGGATCAATGACAAGGACAAGGCGCAGCTCAAAGACCTTGGGCTGACCGTCACTGGAAACCTTGAAGTTGCGCTGCCCAAGAACGTCGAAGTGATTTCCAGCAATGCCACGTCGAGCCCGAAGTTCTTTGGCCTGGTTGGGACCCACTCGTGGAAGATTGGCAGCAGTGACGATGCGTCGACAAGCTAGATCGGCGACCCGACGCAAAACATTGGCACGTGATGGCTTTGCCAGCACTGAACGGCGACGGCTCTGAAAACACTGACATCGCGAGATACCAGCAGAATGATTCGTCGATCAAGGCGCTTCAAGGCAAGCCGACAGCAACCTACAGCCCGCGATTCGGGGCTCGCTGGTGGTTTGCCGCCTGTTCCCTGTTCCTGGCCGGTGCGACCGGAACGCACTGGGATGTGCTTCGCGCGGACGTCGCGACACTCACTGCTTGGCCAGCGCAACAAATGGCGTCACGATCGGCCGCTTCGCGGCCGCCCTCTCAGCCATCGAAGGCTGCGCCGAGGTAATCCAAGCGCCGGGACTCGCCGCAGGCGTCGATGCGCAGCGGGGCTGGCAGTTCGCCGCGATGATGCAAGTTCCAGTTGCGCTGCAGGTTGCGATGGTAGTTCCATATGACGTCATAGTGATGCAACTTCCTGTGAACGCGATGGAGCCAACATCCGTCAGTCCGGCGACTGAGCCTGCAGTCGTGGCTCCAACCGGCTGGCTACACGTAAACGGAATTGAGGGATCAAAAACCAACCGATAGATCCAACAGACCTGGCCAGGACGGTGTCGATGCTGGGCAGGTGGAAACGGTCGTAGCCGGTTGGGTACAAGCCGTCGCCCCGTTGCTCCAAGTCACGCCACCCGCGTTACCGGTGCAAGCTGCCGTCACTGTCGTGAAGTTCACTATGCCCACGGTGTAACCGGCTGGTACCCCGTAACCCGCGACACCGACTTTGGAGACGCAACTGGCCGATCGCGTGACGGACGGGACCGAAGTACAAGTTGACACGCAGCTCGAATTTGTTGGCGTGAGGTTCCATGACCCACCTGCACCGCACGATAAAGTGGCAGAGCCGGTGGCTGGCGCGGTGGAACCAGTCAGAGAGAATTTGGACACGCGTGTCCAAGCATGTTCTGGAAACGACAGAGCGACCGCCGGACCTCAACCCAACGCTCGACAAGGCGTTGCGAGCCCCATCCAAAGGAAGTTTCGAATCACGGGGGACTTGATTAGATTTCGTGCCGCTGCGCCGGGCACTATCGCCGGAATGTTCGGCCAAGGCTTTGACCACGAATTTGGACACGCGTGGCCAAAAACCAGTTCCTGGACCGCTCTGTTCCAAACAAATGAGTGACCGCACCCGTGATGAGATCAACATCGGCCGCGACAAACCACCGGTTGCAACTGCTCCACCACCCGGTCGTCAACCTATTTGTACACGTTTCCAGACCCGACACACATCGATTTGACACCTATCGAGTGGGAGGCGGCCACTCCAACAACCGACACTTGCGCTACCCGTTCGCCCCTGTAAATTAATCGAATGAACACCAAGAATTGGACACCTGATGCCGAGAGGACCAGAAGAGCGAATGAAGATGACACGACGCGTCGAGAACTACAGCTGTCATTCCAGCGCACTTGTGAATGCATGCAACTGTGTGGTCATAGCTCATCAAATGGTCATTCAAATTCGGCATCTTTCAGTCAAAAACCACGGAATAGTCGAAACACAATTTGGAGAGACGCCGAAAAAGGCGATCAAGCGCCAATCGCGCCATCGCCTCTGACCAACATCGAGAGAGCTGACATGACAATCCTGACGACCAACGAAATCAACGAACTCTGCAGCGGCCTGACTCAGCATGCGGCGCAGGTACGCTTTCTCAAAGGGCTTGGCCTCACGGTGAGTGGAAAACCAAATGGAGCGCCGATCGTGAGTCGTTCGCATTTTGACTCAGTCACAAGCCGGGGAAATGTCACTTCAACGGTCGGTCGACAAGATGGCCCGCGCTGGGGGGTCCACTGATGGCCAAGGCACGCTCAAATGGGTGTGGGAGAAGTACTCCGACCCCGAGACCGGATCGCCACGTTGGAAGAAGTTGGCCGAGGTCACACGGGAAGACCACCGCCAGGCCTGGAAGCAAATCGACAAGTCACTGGGCGACATGCAGATCTCCGACATCACGTCGCCGATCGTGGCCAGGTACGTGCACGTCGAGCGGGCCGACTCACCCAAGCGGGCCAACACCGAGAAGGCCCTGCTGTCCAATTTGTTCGGCCAAGGAATCAAATTGGGCGCCTGTAGTGTCAACGCCACAATCGGCGTCGAACCCCACCAGCTCGAAGCCCGCACCGAGGCACCCGCCGCCAAATTGCTTGAGGCGTTGCTCACGTGGATGGGCCAACAGACCACCCAGCGCAAGCTGATCGGCATGGCGGCCGAGTACGCCAGCCTGGCCGGCAACCGCAAATGTGAGTTCCTCAAGTTGACCTGGCCACAAGTGGACCGCGAGGCCAAGCAGATCCGCATCATCCGCGCCAAACAGCGCGGCAAGAAGCGCGAGACGATCGTGGAGGTGATTGCCATCAGCGACGACATGGAAGGCCTGCTGACCCGCCTGGAGGCCCTGCGGCTTGGCCGGGAATGCCTGTATGTGTTCCCCACGCGGGACGGCAACAAGTATTCAGACAAGGGCTTCCAGTCGATTTGGCAACGCTGCATTCAGGATGCCATTGCCGATCAGGTGCTGACGACCAAAAACCGTTTTACCTTTCACGACCTGCGCGCCTACTACGCGACCAAGCATAAGTTGGTGCGCGGCTCCCTGCCAGATCTGCACGCCAACCCACAGACCACCGCGCGAGTTTACGATCGAAACAAAGAGGTGTTCAGGAGCGCAAACTGAGTCTCCATTTCCCACCGTGGGAAATTTGAGCGCTTCGAAAAGCAAAAAGCCCACCTTGAAGTGGGCTAAGTGCTTGATTTAGTTGGGGTGGCTGATGGGGCTCGAACCCACGACAACAGGAATCACAATCCTGGACTCTACCAACTGAGCTACAGCCACCGTAGCTTTTCATTATAGCCGCTCGCAATCACTGAACGGCCACCGCCGGCGAATCCGCGTTGAGTAGTGCTGGGCGGGGCACCTTCATCTGCACCTTGAATCTATCCTTGAGCAAGGCATAGTAGGCTTGGCCCTCGGCAGCGGTCCACCATTGGGTGTACTGGGCGCGATCCTGCTTCGCGGTGTCTGCCGTGGGCGCGTCGCGCGGGACCAGCTTGTTTACCTTAACCACGGCATAGCCCTGTTCGCCCAGGTCGATGCCCACGAAGGCCGGCAACACGCTGCTATCGGCCCGCAAGGCCGCAGTCAGCACCGGTTGCGGCAGGTTCTGCGGCCGGTCACGCGACACCACGACGGCGGCCGGCAGACTTGCCGCGGCCGGGTTGGCCTTCCAGGCGACCAGTTTGTCCGCGCCGTCCTTTTTGGCGAGTTCGTTGGCGCGCGCGGCCACCACGCGCTCACGCACGTTGGCACGCACGTCTGCAAACGCGAGCGTCTTGGCCGGGGTGTACTGGGTGATGCGCCCAGACACCAACTGGCTCGGCGCCGTCTCCACCGCCTCAGTGTTGCGCTTCTTCTCGATGGCGTCGGGCCCGAAAATGACCGCAAGGAATTTCGAATTGGCCAGCACGCCGGTGGCCCCCGGCGCCGGGTTGCGCGCCAGACCGGTGGCGGTGCGAACTTCGAGTTTGAGCTTGTCCGCCACGGGTTTGAGGCTGTCGGACTGCTCGTACACGCCATTGGTGAAGGCCTCGGCGGACTCGGCAAACTTGCGCTGTGCCTGTTGCGTCTTCAAGTCGGCTTCAATACTTGGGCGCAACTCATCAAAGCTGCGCTGCTTGGGTGCCTTGATATCGGTCAGCCTGATGATGTGATACCCATACTCGGACTGAACCACATCGCTGATGTCGCCCTTCTTTAGGGCAAACGCGGCATCGGAAAACGGCTTGACCATGCCTCCCCGCTTGAAGAAATCCAGATCGCCGCCACTAACGGCGGAGCCGGTATCCTGGGAGTTCTTCTTCGCCACCTCGGCAAAGCTGTCAGGCGCTTTACGCAAGGACTGGAGCAACTCCTCGGCACGGGCCTTGGCCTTCTGATGCTCTGCAGGCGACGCCTCCTTGGCTGCATTGATCAGGATGTGGCTGGCGCGACGCTCTTCGTCGCCACTCAGGCGCAGCGCGTTTTGCTCGTAGTAGCTCTTAACATCCGATTCATTGAGCGTGATGGTCTTCTTGATTGACTCGAGATCGAGCACAAGATACTCAATGCTCGCGGCCTCGGGTGCCTGGAACAGGGCTTGGTTGGCCTTATAGAAAGCCTCCAGCTCCGCGTCGGTCGGCGCGACCTTGCCCGCGAAGTCGGAGGGCTTGAATGACGCCACCTGCACCTCGCGCTTCTCAAAGAAGGCATTCAGGGCGACGTCAGCCAGCGCCGCCGCGGCGAACCCGCTGGCAGTCACAGCCTCCTGGACCTGACGCACTGACAGGTCCCTGCGCACACGTGCCTCAAAGCCTTCCGGCGTCAAGCCCTGGGCCGCGACCAGTTGGCGGTAGCGCTCGCGGTCAAGCTTGCCGTCGGCGCCTATCAGCGATGAGATGGCCGGCACCTGCTGCAGCTCACGGGTCAATCGCGCGTCGCTGGTGGACAGCTTCGACTGCTCGGCGGCCTGCGCCAACACTTTCTCCTGTACCAGCCGCTCCAGCGAGGCGTAACGCATTTCAGGGGAGTCGAGCAGCTTGACGTCCAGATTGGGACGCGACGCGCGCAAGCGCTCCACTTCATTCTTGTGCGCGAAGTCCCATTCGGCTTGGGTGATGCCCTGACCGCCAACTTGGGCCACCGCCGCCCCTTTGTCGCCGGACTGGTTATAGCCATCAATACCGAACAACACAAAGGACGGGATGATCAGCAGGAACAGCAGGCCCATCATGATCTTGGTGTGGTGGCGAATGAAATCAAACATGCGGACTCTCTCATCAGTTGCGGACGGAGCTTGCTGCGAGACGCAACATCGATCAGTCCCGCAATATCTCAAAAGAAAAGGCGAACATCCTGTTCGCCTTGGTGGTGGGTGCTGACGGGCTCGAACCGCCGACCTACGCCTTGTAAGGGCGCCGCTCTACCAACTGAGCTAAGCACCCCACCGTTACTAACCCGAGATCAGTTCAAAGCGTCCTTCAACGCTTTGCCTGGTCGAAACTTTGGCACTTTGGCGGCCTTGATTTTAATCGCAGCGCCGGTACGGGGATTGCGACCCACGCGCGCGGCGCGTTTACCCACGGCGAAAGTCCCAAAACCCACGAGCGACACGGAGCCGCCCTTCTTCAAGGTTGTCTTGACGGCACCAATGGTGGACTCCAGCGCGCGGGTGGCGGCGGCCTTGGAGATGTCAGCGTGTTTGGCGATGTGCTCAATCAGTTCAGTCTTATTCACAAATGTCCCCTCGTATGGAAGCAACGTTGATCAAAATGTCTCAGCAGAATCTTTATCTCCCCGCGCATGGCGACCAGGCCAAAAAAATTGACCGATCAATTAGCAGGCGTGTGGGAGATGGTGACAGCAGTTCGTACCGCTGCACATCATTAAAGCCACTGGAGTCTCCAGTGTCAACAACCCATGCAGCATTACAACAGTGCGGAGGCGAATTCTATTCGGTTTTGGGGGAACTCAATTTGTGCGGGCGAGCAAGAGATGTAAGAGCACGGTACGAGCGAGTGATTGACCTCTGGTCAATCACCACGAAATACGCTATAGCGCCTGCGCAATGGCGCACCCCAAGTCCTGGGTGGTGCCGGTGCCTCCCAGATCCGGCGTGCGCGGTGCTCCGCTACCCGGATTCAACACAACTTCGATCGCAGACAACACGGCATCATGGGCGCTGCGGCAGCCCAGATAATCGAGCATCAAGGCGCCGCTCCAGATCTGACCTATCGGGTTGGCAATGCCCCGGCCCGCGATGTCCGGCGCCGAGCCGTGCACCGGTTCGAACAGCGAAGGAAACTGCCGAGATGGATTGAGGTTGGCACTCGGCGCAATGCCGATGGTGCCGGTACAGGCCGGCCCCAGATCGCTCAGGATATCGCCAAATAAATTGCTGGCGACGACTACGTCGAAGAAGTCCGGCCGTTGCACGAAGTGAGCCGTCAGAATGTCGATATGAAACTTGTCCACGCGCACCGCCGGATACTGGCGCGCCATGACTTCGACACGTTCATCCCAATAGGGCATGGTGATGGCAATGCCGTTCGACTTGGTGGCACTGGTCAGGTGTCTCTTGGGCCTGGCCATCGCCAATTCGAAGGCAAAACGAAGTACCCGGTCCACCCCTACACGCGACATCACGGTCTCCTGCATCACAATCTCGCGCTCGGTGCCCTCGAACATGCGCCCGCCGACGCTGGAGTACTCGCCTTCGGTGTTTTCGCGCACGATCATCATGTCAATCTCGCCGGCAACGCGCGCACTGCCATCGCGGCGTACCACCGGAGCGATGATGCCCGGCATCAGACGCGCCGGACGCAGGTTGACGTATTGCTCGAACTCACGCCGGAACAGCAGCAAGGAGCCCCATAGGGAAACATGGTCGGGGATCTTCTGCGGCCAGCCCACCGCGCCAAAATAGATGGCATCGTGACCACCAATCAGCTCCTTCCAGTTGTCCGGCAGCATCTTGCCGTGTTTCTCGAAGTAGGCCCAACTGGAGAAGTCAAAATGGTCGAACTGCAACGCCAGTCCAAACCGGTCGGCCGCAGCCTGCACCACGCGCAAGCCTTCCGGCATCACCTCCTGGCCGATGCCGTCCCCGGCGATCACGGCGATGTGCTTCTTTGTCTCCATAGCTTCCTTTGAATCGGTGTATCAATATACCCCCGGCAAGGCAAGTCCCGGCGCTACGCCGCTCTGGGCTGGCGCACCACCAGTGACACGCCGACTGCGGTGAGCGCGGTACCGGCAATTGTGAGCGCCGAGATGGGTTCAGCAAACAGCAGCCAGGCCATCAGCGCCGTGGCGGGCGGCACCAGGTACATCAGACTGGTAACGGTGGTCGCGGCGCCGCGCTGAATCAGCAAATACAACAATGAACTGCCACCCAGCGTCAGCGCCAGCACCGACCAGGCCATGGCCCAGCACAGCTCGGCATTCCAGTCCATCGCCTCGACCTCCATCAAGGCCAATGGCAGGGTCGCCATAAACGCCGCGCCAAGCTGGACCACATTGGCCGTGCGCACATCACACCGGGTGACAAAGCGCTTCTGGTAGAGCGTGCCCAAGGTGATGCTCAGCAAGGCCGCGACGGCCAACGACATGTTCAGCCAGTTGGCCTCGCCCCCTTGGCCGAACTTGCGCGACACCACCATCACCAGACCCACAAAGCCCAACACCAGGCCGGTCCACTGCCGCGCCGCAACTCTGCCGCCGGTGGCGGACAGCCAGATTGCTGTCAGAACCGGCTGCAGCCCAACGATCAAGGCCGAGAGGCCCGAGCCCATGCCTGCCTTCACCGCCGCCCAGACGCCCCCAAGGTAGATCGCGTGCATCAATACGCCGGTCACTGCCAAGTGCAGCCATTGCACGCGCGTGCGCGGCCAGGACACGCCAGCCAGCCCGATCCATGGCAGGAAACACAGGATGGACAAGGCGTAGCGGACCACCAGAAACTTCATCGGTGGCGCGTGCGGCATGCCGTACCGCGCCACAATGAAACCGGTACTCCAGATCAGCACGAACACCGCAGGCATCGCCCGGATCAACGCGCGATCATCGTGGCCCGTCACTTCGCCCTGGCCCGAATCTCGGGCAGCGCTTTCTGCAGGTAATAGACCATCGACCAGACCGTCAACAAGGCCGCGATCCAGATCAGCCACACGCCCCAGACATGCGTGTCGATTATTCCAAACAGGCGGCCATCGAACAACAGGAAGGGAATGGCCACCATTTGGGCCACGGTCTTGAGCTTGCCCACCATGTGGACCGCCACGCTTTTGGACGCTCCAATCTGGGCCATCCACTCGCGTAGCGCCGAAATGGCGATTTCGCGCCCGATGATGATCAGCGCCACGAACACATCGGCGCGCCCCAGGTGCACCAGCACCAGCACGCTGGCGCAGACCAGGAACTTGTCCGCCACCGGGTCCAGGAAGGCGCCGAAAGAGGACACCTGGTTGAGTTTGCGCGCGAGGTAGCCGTCCAGCCAATCGGTCGCGGCAAACAGCACGAACATCACCGTGGCAATCAGATTGCGCTGCGCCTCGGACGCGGCGGCCTCGGGCAGATAGAACACACCCACGATCAGCGGGATCGCGACAATGCGCGTCCAAGTCATGATGGTGGGAATAGTGAGGAACATGCTGGGGTGATTGTGGCACGAGCCGACGCCGATTCGAGCCCAGGACTCAATGCAGCGCGCAGTAAATGTCTTCGGCCAGTTCGCGCGAGATGCCCTCCACGCTGGCGATATCCTCCACGCTGGCCAGCGCGACCCCGCGCACACCGCCAAAACGCTGCAACAGACGGGCGCGGCGCTTGGGGCCAATGCCGGCGATTTCCTCCAGCTTGCCACCACTCAGACGCACCTTGGCGCGCTGTGCACGCATGCCGGTGATCGCAAAGCGGTGCGCCTCGTCCCGAATCTGCGCCACCAGCATCAGGGCCGCCGAATCGTGCCCCAGGTAGACCTTGTCGCGCCCGTCGGCGAACACCAGTTCCTCCAGCCCGACCTTGCGCCCCTCGCCTTTCTCCACGCCAACAATCAGCGACAGGTTCAAACCCAGTTGCTCGAACACTTCGCGCGCCATGCTGACTTGGCCGCGCCCGCCGTCCACCAGCACCAAATCCGGCAATCGACCGCTCACCGTGGTGGGCTCGCCCGAAGCCTGCGCCGCTTGCAGCACCTGCGCCAGCTTGCCATAGCGTCGTTCCAGAACCTGTCGCATGGCCGCGTAATCATCACCTGGCGTGATGCCCTCGATATTGAAGCGGCGGTACTCGGCGCTTTGCATTTTGTGGTGGTGAAACACCACGCAGGAGGCCTGTGTCGATTCACCCGCCGTGTGGGAGATGTCGAAGCACTCAATACGCAAGTCCTCCAGGCTGTCGGGAGCCAGGTCCAGCGCGTCGGCCAGGGCCCGCGTGCGCGCCTGCTGCGAGCCCTCTTCCGCCAGCAAGCGGGCCAACTGCAGGCCGGCGTTGGTCTGCGCCATCTCCAGCCAGACCCGGCGCTGCTCGCGCGGCTGGTGCTGGGCGCTGACCCTGGTGCCGGTGCGTTCGGCCAGAGCCCGCAGCAGCTTCTTGCTGACCGGCTCACTGGTGACCAGACTGGGCGGGACTGCCACGTCAATGTAGTGCTGCGCCACGAAAGCCTCCAGCACCTGCACTTCGATCGACTCGGCGCCCTCGCCCGATTCGTCGTCGTCGCGGGCCAGCGCCACCGCTTCGTCCACGTGCACCGGAAAGTAGGGCCGATCCCCCAGATGGCGGCCGCCACGCACCATCGCCAGGTTCACACAGGCCCGCCCGCCCTGCACCTTGACCGCCAGGATGTCCACATCCCGATCGCTGACGTTGTCCACTGATTGCTGGTGCAGCACATTGGACAGTGCCGCCGCCTGATTGCGCAGTTCGGCGGCCTGCTCAAACTCCAGCCGATCGGCGTGCGCCATCATGCGCCCCTCCAATTCGCGCATCACCTCCTGCGCGTCGCCGCGCAGAAAGCGCTGACCGCGGGCCACGTCCTGCGCGTAGTCCTGCGCCGAGATGTGCCCAACACAGGGTGCCGAGCAGCGCTTGATCTGGTAGAGCAAGCAGGGCCGGGTACGGTTGTTGAACACCGCATCCTCGCAAGTGCGCAGGCGAAACACCTTCTGCATCAGCAGGATAGCCTCCTTGACCGACCAGGCGCTCGGATAGGGACCAAAGTACTGATGACGCTTCTCGACCGCCCCCCGGTAGTAGGAGACACGGGAGAAATCACTGCCTATGGGCGCACCAGGCGTTGCGGCGCCGTCGTTTCGATCGGCGGGCGCCTTGACTTTGTCCGCCCCGCGCGCGGGCGCCGTCATCTTCAGGTAGGGGTAGCTTTTGTCGTCCCGGAACAGGATGTTGTACTTGGGGTTGAGCGTCTTGATCAGGTTGTTCTCAAGCAGCAGCGCTTCCGCCTCGGAGCGCACAACGGTGGTCTCCATGCGCACAATCTTGCCAACCATGTGGCCGATGCGCGTGCCGCCGTGGTCTTTCTGGAAATAGCTCGACACCCGCTTCTTGAGGTTGATGGCCTTGCCCACGTAGAGCACCGCGCCCTGGGCATCAAAGTAGCGGTAGACACCGGGTAGCGCCGGCAGCGCGGCGACCTCATTCAACAGTGCTTGCGAATGCGCGTCAGTCATGGGGCTCGATTGTCATGCTTACAGCTCGGGCGCAATCGCCTCAGCATACTCATGCAGCGCACCCAGAATCTCCTCGCCTCGCGCATCTGTCGTCTCCGACAAGGTATCCAACTCGGCCAGGAACGCGTCCACACTGCGGGCGCCGCCCGCGCCTTCCAGCAGCCGCGCCGCCCTGTGCGCTTTCCAGCGTTGCACCTCTTCTGGCGTAAGGGTTTGCGCGAAATTGCGGGTACGGTAGCGAAACAGCAATTCCCCGAGCCGGTCGTCGTCGAAGCCGGCGCGGTGATGGGCCAGCTCGGCCGGTGGCAGCGCACGCAAGTGATTTAGTCGCCGCCGATCCGCATTGCCGATGAAGCCGCCATAGAGGTCTTCGTCCACGTCGGGCGTGGCTTCTTGGGGGCGACTGAAAACCTCGGGCCAGATGGCGCTCATGTCGGGCAGGCCGCGTGCCTTCTCGGCATTGACCAGCGCCGCTTCCATGTCCACACCCCACTTGGCCGCCATTTGGGGGCTCAGGGTCTGCAACTTGCGCACCACCATGGGCGACTTGTTGAGGTGAACCGACTTGAGCGGCAGGCGCTGCACGCCTTCGGGCAGTTCAGCCGGTTTGCTGAACAAGCGCAGGCGCAGCGTGGCCGCATTAAGCAGGGCTAATTCGCTGGGGTCATGCGCCAGGTCCCACGCCAGCAGTTCGTTTTTGTTGGTCGGGTGGGTCGCCAGCGGCCACATGATGGCCAGGCAGCCGCGCTCGGGCGGGAACCTGCCCGACACATGCAAAAATGGCTGGGCCGCCTGAGGGCTGGTGGGCAAGCCCAGCTCCGCCGCGACACGGTCTTTCTTGTGCAGACCCAGGCAGAAATCAAAGAGTTTGGGTTGCGCGCCGCGAATCAGCCGCGCCAGGGCGATGGTGGCGCGCACGTCGGACAAGGCATCGTGCGCGGCCTCGTGCAGCAGACCGTTGGCACGTGCCAGGTCTTCGAGCTTGAAGCTGGGCTTGCCGTCAACCTTGAGCGGCCATTGGATGCCCTCGGGCCGAAGCGCGTAGGCCATGCGCACGACGTCGAGCAAGTCCCAGCGGCCGCAGTCGTTTTGCCACTCGCGCGCGTAGGGATCAATCAGGTTGCGCCAGAACATGAAGCGTGTCACTTCATCGTCAAAACGGATGGTGTTGTAGCCCACGCCGATGGTGCCTGGCTGGGCCAGCAATTGCTCGATTTGCGCAGCAAACACATGCTCGGGCAGGCCGCGCGCCAGGCACTGCTGCGGCGTGATGCCGGTGATCAGGCACGAGGCGGGGTCGGGCAAATAGTCGTTGGCAGGCTGGCAGTAAACCATCACGGGCGCGCCCACTTCGTTCAGTTCGGCATCGGTCCGGATGCCGGCAAACTGGGCGGGCCGGTCGCGGCGCGGGTTGAGACCAAAGGTTTCGTAGTCGTGCCAGAGGAAGGTGTGCAAGGGGCTCGGGGGCATAAGTTGATTGTGCCCCGCACTCGGAATGATGGCCAATCTAGGCACAATCCACCGCATGACTGCCGCTGCCCCCCCCGCCCTGCCGGCCTTGCTGTGGGACATTTTCTGCAAGGTGATCGACAACTACGGCGATTTAGGAGTGTGCTGGCGCCTGAGCCGGGAGTTGGCCGCGCGGGGCCAGCGGGTGCGGCTGTGGGTGGACGATGCCCGCGCCCTGCGATGGATGGCCCCGCTTGGCTGCCCGGGTGTGGAAGTCCGGGCCTGGACACAGCCGCTGGCGCTGCAAGGGGTGGCCGCCGGTGAGGTGTTGGTGGAAGCCTTTGGCTGTGAGCTTGCTCCTGAATTGATAGCTATCTACGCTGATAAACAAAGGGCTGGAGTCATAAATATCGCGTGGATCAACCTGGAATACCTGTCCGCCGAACACTATGTGGAACGCAGCCATGGCCTGTCGTCGCCGGTCATGAGCGGGCCCGGCGCCGGGCTGACCAAGCGTTTTTTCTATCCCGGTTTCACGCCGCGCACCGGCGGGCTATTGCGCGAGCCGGATCTGCTGCAGCGCCAGGCTGATTTTGACCGCACAGCCTGGCTGCGCCAGCAAGGCATTGAATGGCGGCCGGGAGAACAACTGGTCTCCTTGTTCTGCTACGAACCAGGCGCCTTGCCCCAGTTGCTGGACCAGCTCGCCAGCCAGGCCGTGCCAAGCCGACTGCTGGTGACCCAGGGGCGCGCCAGCGCTGCCCTTCAGTCGGCTATAGAGAACAAAAACAGGCTGCAGCCCTTGTGGAACGCGCGTGGAATGTTATCGATTTCATACCGCCCCCTGCTCGACCAGATCGACTTTGACCATCTGCTGTGGAGCTGCGACGTTAATTTCGTGCGCGGCGAGGACTCGCTGGTGCGTGCCTTGTGGGCCGGCCAGCCCCTGGTCTGGCAGATCTACCCACAGCACGACGACGCCCACCTCAGCAAGCTTGAAGCCTTTCTGGACACCATCCAGGCCCCTGCCTCGCTGCGCCGGTTTCACCGCACCTGGAACGGTGTGAACCAGGGACCGCTGGAGCCCCTGGCGCTGCCAGCCTGGGGCGAGGCTATCCAAGCTGCCCGCGCCCAGTTGCTGCAACAGCCCGATCTGGTCAGCCAACTGCTTGAATTTGTGGACTCCGTCGGTGCTTGAACGGCTGGGCGGTCCAAAAAGCATTAAAATTCAAGGCTTTGCGGGAATAAGCCGGATTTTCTGTCCACCCCGCCACGACCTGCCGCGCGAGCCTGCGTACCCACGCTTTGAGCGGCCCCTGAATGGAACCCCTATTACTATGAAGATCGCTCAAGAAATTCGCGCCGGCAACGTCATCATGCACGGCAAGGACCCGATGGTCGTGCTCAAGACCGAATACAGCCGCGGTGGGCGCAACTCGGCCACCGTGCGCATGAAGCTCAAAAGCCTGATCGCCAACTTCGGCACCGAAGTCGTGTTCAAGGCCGACGACAAGATGGACCAGGTCATCCTGGAAAAGAAGGATTGCACCTACTCCTACTTTGCCGACCCGATGTACGTTTGCATGGACGCCGAGTTCAACCAGTACGAAGTGGAAGCCGAGAACATGGGCGACGCGCTCAACTACCTTGAAGACGGCATGGAAGTCGAAGTGGTGTTCTACGACGGCAAGGCCATCTCGGTCGAACTGCCCACTAGCGTGGTGCGCGAAATCACCTGGACCGAGCCCGCTGTCAAAGGCGACACCTCCGGCAAGGTGCTCAAGCCCGCCAAGATCGCCACCGGCTTCGAAGTCGGCGTGCCGATCTTCGTGGCGCAAGGCGACAAGGTCGAGATCGATACCCGCACTGGTGAGTACCGCAAGCGCGTCTGAGCGGGTTTTCTACTCAACGACAAACAAGGCTCCTTCGGGGGCTTTTTTGTTGTCTGGGTCTTGCGCCGGCGGGCGCGGCTTGTGTCGGGTTGTGCGCCCGACTGCGCAGTAACTTTCTTTTGCTTCGCCAAAAGAAAGTCACCAAAGAAAAGGCGAGCCGGATTCGTCGTCCCTTCGCTGCGCTACGGGCACGCTGCGTTGCTCGGTGCAGCCGGGGTCTGGCTAAACTCGCTACGCTCAAACAACGCCAGCCCTGATCCGTCCGCCCCTGCGCTACTCGCCTCCTCATAACGGCGGGATAATGACCTAATCTGACATAGAAACAAGACCGGCGTATTCATCATGAACAGTCGAGTACGTTATTCCACGATACTGCCGTTTGCATTCAATTGAACCAGATCACGTTCCAGCAAACGCTACCCGCCATGCGTCAATACCACGTGGGCATCGCCGCCGAAGCCTTCGCAGCAGCCGTCTTTGCACAGTCTGGCTGCGATGTCCTCGTTCAATACGGCGCCAATCAACCCGGATACGACCTCATGGTTAGCATCCCCAGTAGTTGGCGTTTCAATGCAATTCGCCTCAACAAATTCTTGCCGCCCGGACAAGACCACGCGTAGCCCTTTCGGGCGGACGCCAATCGTCGAGACTGTGCATGAGTTCTTTCAAAGCGGAGCACGTTTGCAGACTGCGGAATCTAGCCCCTCAGAGGCTCGCCGCAATCGACGGACTGCGGCCGCGCAAGAAGTGGATTCCCAACACTCAGGTGGGCTTTGACGAATTTGTGCATCCTGGTCGACGATGCCGGCCATGAGAGCAGTCTCCGCCTTCGCCTTCGCTTCCAAGTGAATCCACCGTATGTTTCGCGCCGAGTTCTTGCCCAGCTATTGGCTGTCCTTTGTCCCCCGCCGTTATGAGGAGGCGAGTAGCGCAGGAGCAGACGGATGAGGGCTGGCGTTGTTTGAGCGCAGCGAGTTTAGCCAGACCCCGGCTGCACCGA